>CAXTXZ010000230.1:0-6049 GCA_964248015.1 uncultured Rhodopila sp.
CGCCACAACCCGCGCGCCCAACCCTTTGGCCGGCGTCCTGCTGCCCTTGTCTTCCACCAGTTCGATTGCCGCCAACATGCCGATGCCCCGCACCTCCCCCACCGCCGGCAGTGTCAGCAGCGTCTCCAGCCCGGCGCGGAACCGGTCGCCCTGGACCCGCGCCCGCTCAACCATGCCTTCGCTTTCGATAATGTCTATGTTCGCCAGCCCCACGGCGCAGCATACCGGATGACCGGAGTAGGTCGCCGCGTGCATGAACTTCTCGTCCACCGGCGCGTCCAGGATGACCTGATGCATCGCCTTTGATATGACGACGCCGCCCAAAGGCAGGTACCCGCTGGTGACGCCCTTGGCAAAGGACATCAGGTCCGGCTGCACGCCCCAGTGACCCAGGCCAAACCACTGCCCGGTCCGGCCGAACCCGGTGATCACCTCGTCGGCGATCAGCAGCACGCCGTACCGGTCGCAAATCTCCCGCAGCCGAGGAAAATAGGTCGGTGGCGGCACGATCACGCCGCCAGAGCCTATCACCGGCTCGCAGATGATTGCCGCGACCGTGTCGGCGCCCTCCGCCAGGATGGCGTCTTCCACCGCATCGGCCGCGCCGATTCCGGCATCGCCGTTGCCAGGCCAGCGGAACGGGTAGGGCGGCGCGACTTGCAGGAACTCCGGCACCAGGGGGCCGAACATCTTGTGGTAGTTCGGCAGGCTGGTGGCGCTCATCGCTCCCATCGTCACGCCGTGGTAGCCGTAGCGGCGGGAGATGATCTTGACCTTGTCGGGCTGGCCCAGGCGCTTCCAGTGATAGCGGGCGAACTTGAAAGCGCTCTCGTTGGATTCCGCGCCGCTGGTGGTGAAATAAACGGCCGCCATGTTGTCGTATGCCAGACTGACGATCTTCTCGGCCAAACGAATGGCAGGTTCGTTGGTGAAGCCGGCATAGGCCGACGCATAGGCCAGCTTCTCCATCTGCACCGCCGCCGCCATGGCAAGCTCCTTGCGGCCATGGCCGATGTTGACGTTCCACAGCGACGACAACGCATCGATGTACTCCCGCCCATCCGCCGTGCGCAGCATCGGACCATGGCCCGAAACGTAGAGCTTCGGATTGGCGTGGTCCTTGGCGTGATGCAGCGGATGGATCAGGTGACGGTGGTCGGTCGCCACCAGATGGTCGCCCGCCGGCATTAGGTCGTTCATCGTCCGCGCCTTCTCCATTGCATTTCGCAGGCTAAAGCATTTGCCGCGCCGCTTGAAGCGTCCGACGCAAAAAGGTTACGCCGGCTTAACCGCCTGTTAACGCTGCTTCCGCAAACATCAGCCCAGCTTGGACCAGCAAGGGTTATTCTCTATGTTCGGCAGCCTGATAAAGAACAAATCGGAAGTGATGAAATCGACGGCAATCGATGCTTTGCGAGCCAATGTCATGATAGCCGACGCCAACCTGAACATCACCTATATGAACCCGGCGGTCACGGCGCTCATGCGGGAAGCCGAGGCGGACCTGAAAAAGGAACTGCCGCGGTTCAATGCGGCAACCCTGATCGGCAGCAACATCGACGTGTTCCACAAGAACCCGTCGCACCAGCGCAACATGCTCGCCACGCTGCAAAAGCCGCACAACGCGACGATCCGGATCGGATCGCGACGCTTCGACCTGTTGGTGAGCCCGTTGTTCGACAACGGCCGTCGGACCGGCTTCGTGGTCGAGTGGGCTGACGCGAAGGAGCGGCTGCTAAACCTTGACTACGCGGCGCAGATCGCCGCCATACGCTGGTCGCTAGCGGTCATCGCGTTCGACGTCAATGGCATCATCCTGGATGCGAATGACAACTTCCTCAAGCTGCTGGGGTATACGCTGGAAGAGGTGCGCGGCAAGCACCACAGCATATTCCTCGAACCCGCCGCTCGCGACAGCCCGGACTACAAAGCGTTCTGGGAGGCCTTGAAACAGGAACGTTATCAGAGCGCGCAATACAAACGCGTCGGCAAGAACGGGAAGGAGGTCTGGATCGAAGCGACGTACAACCCAATCGTGGACAGCGACGGCAAGGTGGTCAAGGTTGTCAAATACGCCTCCGACATCTCTGCCCAGGTCGAACTCATGGCGAACCTCAAAGCGATGATCGCCCAGAACTTCGGCGAGATCGACGGCGCCATCGGGCTGTCCACCGCGGAAGCCCATTCCGCCGCCGTGGCGGCGGGCGAGACCTCCAGCAACGTCCAGGCGGTCGCCACCAGCGCGGAAGAGCTCGCGGCCTCGATCGGTGAGATCTCGCAAAGCATGCTGAAATCCCGCTCCGCGACCGAGAACGCGTTCGAACAGATCATCTCGGTCGGCAAGAACACGGAGACCCTGGCCACCGCCGCGCAGGCGATGAACGGCATCGTCGGCCTGATCCGCACTGTCGCCAGCCAGATCAACTTGCTGGCGCTGAACGCCACGATTGAGTCCGCGCGCGCCGGCGAGGCCGGAAAAGGCTTTGCCGTGGTCGCGTCCGAGGTGAAAAACCTTGCGGTCCAGGCCTCTCGGGCAACCGAGCAGATCTCATCGGAAATCGAGGGCATCCAAGCCACGTCCCGCGATGTCGCCGGCGGACTGGGCGCCATTCGCGACGCGGTCACCACAGTGCGCGACAACGTCGCCGTGACCGCCTCAGCCGTGGAGGAACAAAGCGCGGTGACACGCGGCATGTCGACCAACATGCAAAGCGCGTCGCATGCCGTCTCGACCATTTCGGCTAACATCACCGAGATCTCCTCGGCGGTCCTGCAAGCGGCGCAAGCCATGGCGAAGACGAAAGAGGCCGCGGCCGTGCTGTCGCGGTAGCCTGGGCCCTAATCCTCCCGCGCGTCGATCCGCCCGGACTTGATGGCCGCCACGAACACGTGCCAGTCCGCATGAGCCTGCTCCGCGTAAGCCAAGGCAAACGCTGCGATCGCGCTGTCGAAGGCGCTGCCTGTCCCCAGATAGCCGCAGATCCGCGCGCCATCGCCGGAGCGGGCGTGCGCCCGGGCCAGCGTGACGCCGCACAAGGTCGCATGGTACGGCAATGCGCCTTCCGCCAGGTCAGTGCCGATCAACGCCAGCCGGCTGTCCTTCAACTGCCTGGCATAGCACTGCTGGTCGTCGCCGGCCTGTTCCGTCCAGCCAAGAAAAATATCGGGCACGGTCTGCATGATCCGTTGTCCCACCACCACCCGTTCGCCCTGGTTCCGGTAAACGCTGGGCCCTGCGAACGGCGCAAGGACAGAGGCCTGCGCTTCCTTGAGCTGCAGCAGCAGGATCTGGTCGTCGCGCGTGACGAACAGCCCGATGGCGCAGAACGTGCCGACGCTGCCAATGCCGACCACCTTGAACGCGACGTCCGCCAGTTCGTAACGGTCCAGCAGGATACGGCGTTCCTCAGGCAAGGACCGCTTGTAGGAAGCGAAAGCCGTGCGGGCGACGACTTCATGCGTGTCGTCCCGTTGCCCGGACAACCGGAAGATCACCGGCGGCCTGTCCTTGATCCGCCACAGGCCCCTGACTTTCTCGACCAGCGACGGATAGCCCTTGTGCCCTGCCTCGGTCGCCGTGGCCAGGCGCCTCAGCTCGCGGCCGCGCAGTTTCTCATCGCCGATCCCGCTTACCACATCGGCCACATCAACGCGCGACCGCCAGGCCGTCAGCGGCGCTTGCCGCGCAAGTTCCTGCAAATGCATGCGGTAGGACAGGACAGCCATGCCAGCCAGATGGCGCGCGGCCTTGTCGCCAAGTTTGCGCGTCACCGCGTTCACGGCAAAGCTGGCGGCGAGGCGCTTGACATCCCATTCGAATGGCGCCGGCAGCGTTTCATCAAAATCGTTGACGTCGAACACCGGCGTGCCTTCCGGCGAGGCGAACGTGCCGAAGTTCGCAAGATGGCAATCGCCGCAGGCCTGCACCCAAAGGCCTGTCACGGGCGTGTCCGCCAGATCGGCGGCCATGATCGCCGCGGCGCCGCGAAAGAACGCAAAGGGCGAGGCCCTCATGCGCTCGTAACGAATAGGCAGCAGGCTGGCGATCCTGTGACGGCTGGACTCCAGGATGATGTCCACCGGATCGCGACGCCCCGGTGCGGCCACCCAACGCGCCTGCGCGCTGCGTGGCACAATCTTGCGCAGGGCCTGGCCAGCCTGCCGCCGTTCCGCTATTGGCAACACAGTCACCGCCCGCATGTCCTTCGAACAATATCAATACATCACATGGCAACGGCGGCATGTCGCAAGTGAGAAGCCATCGCTTCGGCAATACGGCTGTGGATAACAGGCAGTGATGCAGGAACCATGATGGTGCCAATCAGAGCGTGTACACCTGATTCACCACCGTAAGTAGCAAAGCGCCAATGAACCCGGCAAGGACGTCGTCAGCCATGATGCCAAACGCGCCATGCTGGCGGTCCGCCCATCCAATGGGCCCAAGCTTGGTGACGTCCAGGATCCGGAACAGGACAAAGGCCAGCAGCAAGCCTGGGACATCAGGCCGCGACAGGGCCAGCAGGGTGACCCATTGGCCAGCGAACTCGTCGACCACCACCCATTTCGGATCGCCTTCGATGCCCGCCCGTTTTATCGCGAGATATCCTCCGAAGACCGCCAGCATGGCCGCGCCGGCCAAGGCTAGGGGGGACACCAGCATCAACCCCGCGCCGGTCACGGTGGCAGCGGCGGATGCGACGGTGCCTGCCGCGACCGGCACGAAACCCGTGCCCAGGCCAGCGGCGACGAAACGCTCGAACCTCATGCATGCTCCTGTAGGAATGCCTGGATGGCGCTCAACGCCGGTGGCTCCGTCAGGATCGGCGCGTGCCCGATGCCGGGCAGGCTGACAACCCGCATGTCCGGCCGCTCGATCCTCATGCGCGCCACGGTGGCCGGCAGCAGGATGTTGCTGGCCTCGCCCCTGATCAGCAGCACGGGGCGATGGGCCAACCCGGTCCACAGCGCCCAAAGGTCCGGCATGGGCCTGTCCAGGAGTTTGGCGATGCGAATGTCCCACAGGGGATGAAAACGACGATCCTGCCCGGGTTTATAGGTCAGCTCCGCCATGCGGCGCCAGTCGGATTCGGTGTCGAGCGACAAGGGTGGCAGCTTGCCGCGCAGAAAGGCGACGCATTCCCCCAGCGTCCGGAACGCCGGGTCAAGGCCAACAAAGTCCCGCACGAAATCAGCGCCCTCCGCGCCGACGTCCGGGCCGATATCGTTCAGCACGACGGCCCGCACCAGCCCCGGCCGAGCGGCGGCGAGGCCCATGGCCAGCAGGCCGCCGAAGCTGGTGCCGATGACGGTCGCGCGATGGATATGCAGCGCGGCGCACGCGTCCATGATGTCGCGGGCGCAGGCTTCCGGCGCGTGGCGGTTGATGTCGCGCGACCAGCCGGAGGCGCCCCGGCCGGGATAGTCGATGGCAATGACGCGGCGGCCGGCGGCGATGGCCGGCGCCAGGATCTCGAAGTCGCCGCCCGTGCGCACCAGGCCGGGCAGGCACAGGACGGGTGGCCGGCTGTCTCCCGCGGCCCATTCCAGGATATGCAGCTTCAGGCCGTCCCAGGCGCTTATGCGGTGGATCAGCGGGTCCACGGCGTCGCCGGCAGTATGGGTGCGGGGTCGTGGCGGGCAGCGCGGTATATCACCACGTTTTCGGTGACGCGCTGCACGTAGTTGCGGGTCTCGTTGATGGGGATCAGCTCGATCCAGTCAACCATGTCAACCGGCCCGGCGCGCGGGTCGCCGTTGTCGTCCAGCCATTGCGCCACGCGATGGGGACCGGCGTTATAGGCGGCGGCGGCAAGCGGCAGGCATCCGTCAAAACGTGCCAGAACCTCCTGAAGATAGGCGGCGCCAAGCCGGATGTTATGTCCCGCATCGGTTGTCAGGCTGGAGACAGAGGCCGGGATGCCAAGCTGTTTCGCCACGGTTTGCGCGGTCGGCGGCATAAGCTGCATCAGCCCGCGCGCGCCCGACGAACTGACGGCGGCGACATCGAAGCTGCTTTCCTGCCGCATGATCCCCAGCGAGAAGGCAGGGT
>CAXTXZ010000230.1:6082-6336 GCA_964248015.1 uncultured Rhodopila sp.
CGAAGGCCACCCCATATGCGGCAGGGCGATGCCGTCGTGTCCCATGCGGCGGGCGACGAACACGGCGCTGTCCGGCACGCCCGTTCGCAACGCGAACGCCGCGGTCAGTGCCCGTTCGGCGGTGATGGGCGCCAGTTCATCGACACGCAGCAGGAACATCCGCGCGTGCTGGTGATCGCCCCAGGCGATCAGCCAGGCGGCGGCGCGCAGCCCCTCGTGCTCGGTGAACGCGATGGCGGCCTCTTGCGACCACG
>CAXTXZ010000231.1:0-5990 GCA_964248015.1 uncultured Rhodopila sp.
CAGCGCCCCAGGCAAGCAACAAGGCGATCACGACGACCTGCGGCAGCGCCATCGCGAGGCACGCGGCATTGGCCGCGCCTTCCACTCCCAGGATGACAGGCAGCGAGAACACGCCCGTGCGCTTGTCGCCCTCGACCGACTTCACGTCGTTCAGCGGCATGACCCCGGGCGCCCCGGCGGTGTACCGCGCGGCCATGGCCAGGAGGCCCCCGTCGGGCCGCGCGCCGGCCATCACGGCGGCGCCGGTGATCCAGGGCAGGCCCTCGTAGCAGGCGGCGCAGGCGGTGTTGCCCCACCAGCCGTTCCGCTTCAGCCGCAACGGCGGCGCGCTGTACGCCCAGGCCAGCGCCAGGCCGAGCACCGCCGCGCCGAAGCCCCAGCGTCCCAGGAAACTGGCGACCACAAGCGACAAGCCCGTCCAGCCGATGGCGATGTGAAGGCCGCTTCGGCCCGGCAGCCGCCCGGACGGGATGGGCCGGCCTGGCTCGTTGATCGCATCGACGTGCCGGTCGAACCAGTCGTTCACCGCCTGGCTGGTGCCGCACACCATGGGGCCGGCCAGGATAACGCCCAACGCCGCCAGCCACCAATGGTCGGCCAGGGGCAGCCCAGACGACACGACGCCGCAGCCATACGCCCACATCGGCGCGAACCACGTGATCGGCTTCAGCAACTCAAGCGCCACCGGCATCGAGCGGCGTGATTTCGCGTTTCCCTCAGCCGCCTGCGCCACGCCCGGCCCGTCGGCCCGGACGGCGTGGCGCGGCAGGTGGCCGGGCCGAACCGGTGCTTGCCGCAAAAGGGGGCGATCGGCTGGCATGTCTTGGGTCAGCATGAGCGTTCCTAGTCGGCGCCGGCGGCTTCGGGGTCGCCCAGGCCGTAGCGGCGCAGTTTCACGTAAAGACTCTGGCGGCTCAGGCCGAGCATCTCGGCGGCGGAGGCGCGGTTGTCGCCGGTCAGGTTGAGCGCGGCCTCGATGCACAGGCGCTCAATGACGTCGGTCGATTCGCGCACCAGGTCCTTCAAGGCCACCCGCCCGATGAGTTCCGTCAGGTTCTCCAGCGAGCGTGGCAGGACGCGCCCCGCCGGCGCTTCAGGCCGCAGGCGCCGGCCAATGTCGCGGATGGCGAAGCCGAAGCACGGCTGGCCGCCGTTCATCACGGTGACGGCGGAGATTTCCACCTCGGCCGTCTCGCCCAGGTCGCCGCGCATGCTCGACGTGAACAGGCGGACCGAGCCGTGCTGGCGCAGGTTCGCCGTCATGATGTCAAGGTCTATGTCCGTGCGGCCAACCCAGCGGGTCAGCCGCTCGCCGCGCGCCTGGTCCTCGGTGGGAAGCTGGGCAAGGGCGAGGAAAGCGGCGTTGGCGGTGATGACGCGGCCATCAACCCCGGTGACCACGAATCCGTCCGGCGCGCTTTCCATCAGCTTCAGCAGCTTGGTCTTCAGCTTCGGCATGCCCGCCCCGGCGGCTTCCCGTTGCGGTGGCGCGATGCGCACAAGGCAAGCGACTCCGGCCTCGTCGCGGAACAGCGAGGCCGACACCACCACCTCCGTCTCGTCCACCGCCAGCCGCGCCTGCACGTCGTCCGCTCGGCCTGATGCCCTGACCCCGGCCAGCAGCAGTTCGACCCCGCGCGCGGTGTCCGGCGTGAAGGCAGCCGCCAGAGGCCATGCCTGCCCCGGTTCCGCGGCTTCCGGGAACAGCCGGCGCGCGGTCGGGTTGCTGTCGAGGACTGTTTCGGACGCCCCCCCAACGATCAGCACCGCGTCCGAAGCCATCTGGAACAGCAGCCGGTAGCGCGTTTCGACATGCCGGATACGCAGGTAATCCCGCTCCAGGGACTGCTGGGCGTCGATCAGCCGGCGTTGCAGCGAGGAAACCGCGCGCAGGTCCCGGCCAAACGCGACAATGCGGCCGGGGCCGCTTGGACGCACGGCCGCGTAGAGGATCGGGACATCCGCGCCATGCGCCGCCGGATGGTTGATGTGTCGCCATCGCGATTCTGTCCTGGAAGCGGCGTCGGCGATCAGGGCCTCGACTTTTGCCTTGCTGTCGGCCTGGACGATTTCGGTCCAGGGCTTGCCGGTCCAGTTGGCGTGGCCGGCAAGCTCGTTCACAAGATCCTCCTCGGCGATCGAAACGTCGCGGATGATGCCCTTCTCATCAAGGATCAGCGCGATGTCGGCGGCCGCGGTGATCAAAGCCGCCGCGGCTTCCGCATCGATCTTGCCCAGCAAGGCCTTGGGAGCTCTGAACGCCTTCACGATCGGCCTGGCTCCTCCTTGTCATCGATGGCGGTGTCGGGCGGGTCGAAGGCTCAGTCGGCGGCGGCGCGGAACGACAGCAGGGCGCGCGCCTCGCGCACCGCGCTGGGCGCATCCGTCGCCGCCGTGTCGGCGCCGGTGCGCCGCACAAGGTCCGGGTGCTTGAACAGCATGGGGCCGCCGACCATCACGTTGATGTCCTTGTTGCGCGAGGCTTGGCGCACGGCGGCGATGCAGGCGGCAAGGCCGCCCAGCAAGTGATCCGCGCCAATCGAAAAGCCAACGACATCGACCCAGGCGCCGCGCACCAGGCGCGTCGCGTCGCCGCCGGACGACGCCGGGCCGCCGAGCACATGCCAGCCTTCGCGGCGGAAGAATTCGGACAGCACCACAAGGCCGAAGGTGTGCTGCTCGCCTGGGGCCGGCAGCAGCAGCGCCGTGTCGGCGTGCGGGCGGGCGACCGCCGCGATCTGAAAGCTGGGCGACAGGTTGCGGACAACCTGTTGCAGGTGGCCAACCCCGATGGTCACGTCGGCAAAGCTGCAGCGATCCTCTTCCCAAAGCACGCCGAGGCGCCGGGCGGCTTCCGTGAGGATGCCAAGGAAAAGCGAGGCGGGGGTTGCGCCACGTTCCCGCAGGACATCAACAAAGGCGATGGCGTTGACGGCGGGTTGCGTCAGCAGCACGGCAACCAGCGCCTGGGTATCATCATCAGTTGTCGCCAACGCTGGTTCAGGGGCCGACGTGGCCGCGCGAGCGCTGACCAGCCGGGGCAGGATCTCGCTTTGAACAACGCGCGCCAGCAATTCCAGGCGCCGGTGACGCGGCATCAAGGCAAGCGGCGCCGTGTCTTGCTGGCTCATCGCGCTGCATGGGGCGCCAAGGCTGGGGGCGCCGACGCTGGGGGCAACAGCGTTGCCGTGTGTCGAAGCGGCTGTTTTGGAGACCTGTCCCACGAAAGCGGTCATGCTGTTCCCCCTCCTGTTCATGTTCACCGTCGCGGCCTTCATCTGTCAAGTCTGGTTTACGTACCGCCCGCTTGACACTTTGGTCTGACGCGCTCTAGCCTCCGATCCGCGCGACATTGATGCGCGGGGAGGGCGAGATGGAAAACCGTCAAACCAAGACCAGGGGCAAACTTTCTGGGCGACAGAAGGCACGCGGCGGAGATGGACAATTGTTCAGGTCCATGGCCGAAACCCACAACGCCTCTGCCCTGATGTCAATCCATGTTTACGGTTGATCTCGTCAATCGCTTCGTGGGCGCGGCGGACTGCTGCCCCTGGAGCGCCACCGCCGGCGTGCGGGAATTGCACCTGGCGCAGACAAGCCCGTTGCGCGGCCGGCCCCTCTACACGGCGGATCAGCGCCGCCGTCGCGACGCCTCGGCCTGGACCATGGTGCAGGGCGTCCTGGCCCCGGTGCAGTTCCTGGTCTTCCTGGTCAGCCTGACCCTGGTGCTGCGTTACCTGGCCTCGGGGCAGGGGCTTGAGATCGCAACAGCATCGATCGTGGTCAAGACTCTCACCTTGTACGCCATCATGATCACGGGAGCGATTTGGGAGCGTGACGTGTTCGGCCGCTACCTGTTCGCCCCGGCCTTCTTCTGGGAGGACGTCGTCAGCATGCTGGTGCTGGCGCTGCACACCACATACCTGGTGGCGGTGTTCTCCGGCGTGGTGGACACGGAGCGGCAGATGTGGCTGGCGCTTGCGGCATACGCCTCTTACTTGATCAACGCGACGCAGTTCGTGCTGAAGCTGCGCGCCGCCCGGCGGCAGGAAACCCTTTGGGCGCCCGATGCGGCGCTCGGCAGCCTGTCATGACGACAGGCCTTGCGTTGACCGACATGCCTCCGGGGGCGGAAGACCGCCCAATCCTGCGCCAGCGCGGCCAGCGCGAGGTTTTCTGCGGCCTGACCGGCATCATCTGGCTGCACCGCAAGATCCAGGATGCCTTTTTCCTGGTCGTGGGCTCCCGCACCTGCGCGCATCTGGTCCAATCCGCCGCCGGCGTGATGATCTTCGCCGAACCGCGATTCGCCACCGCCATCATTGATGAGCGTGACCTCGCTGGCCTGTCCGATGCGAATGACGAGCTGGACGCGGTCGTGACCCAGTTGCTGGCCCGCCGGCCCGACATCAAGCTGCTGTTCCTGGTCGGCTCCTGCCCGTCCGAGGTCATCAAGCTGGACCTGTCGCGCGCCGCCCTGCGGTTGCAGCGCCAGTTCGGGCCGGACGTCCGCGTGCTGAATTACTCGGGAAGTGGCATAGAAACCACATTCACCCAGGGCGAGGACGCCTGCCTTGCCTCGCTGGTCCCGGTGCTGCCGCCAAGCCCGCAAACCCAGCTTCTGGTGGTCGGTGCCCTGGCCGATGTGGTCGAGGACCAGTTCGCCCGACTGTTCGCCGCCATGGGCATTAAAACAGTCCGCTTCCTGCCGCCCCGCCAGGCCGCCGACCTGCCGCCCGTCGGGCCAGGGACCCGCTATCTGCTGGCGCAACCCTTCCTGGCCGACACCGCCCGCGCCCTGGAAGAACGCGGCGCGACCCGCATCGCCGCACCGTTCCCGCTCGGCGTCGAGGGCACGACGCTGTGGCTGCAAGCCGCCGCCGACGCGTTCGGCGTCGCTCCCGCGCAGTTCCGCGCCGCCACCGACCTGGCCCGTGAGCGTGGCAAGCGCGCCCTGAGCAACCAGCGCGCCCTGCTCGCCGGCAAGCGCATCTTCCTGTTCCCCGATTCGCAGCTTGAGATCCCGCTCGCCCGCTTCGTCTCCCGCGAGCTGTCCATGCGCGTGATCGAGGCCGGCACGCCGTTTCTGCACCGCCAGCACATGGCCGAGGAACTCACGCTGCTGCCCGACGGCATCACGCTGAGCGAGGGCCAGGACGTCGAGCGCCAGCTTGACCGCTGCCGCGACGCGCACCCTGACCTCGTGGTGTGCGGCCTTGGCCTCGCCAACCCGTTGGAAGCCGAGGGCCTGACGACGAAATGGTCGATCGAGCTGCTGTTCACGCCGGTGCAGGGCTACGAGCAGGCCGCCGACCTGGCCGAACTGTTCGCCCGCCCGCTGGTGCGGCGCATGCGGCTGGCGGTCTAGCCATGAAGCTGACCCTCTGGACATACGAAGGCCCGCCGCATGTCGGCGCGATGCGCGTCGCCACCGGCATGGAGGGCCTGCACTACGTGCTGCACGCGCCGCAGGGCGACACCTACGCCGACCTGCTGTTCACCATGATCGAGCGGCGGGACGAGCGCCCGCCGGTGACGTACACGACGTTCCAGGCGCGCGACCTGGGCGGCGACACCGCCGAGCTGTTCAAGAACGCGGCGCGCGACGCCTACGAGCGGTTCAAGCCGGAACTGCTGATGGTCGGCGCGTCCTGCACGGCCGAGCTGATCCAGGATGACCCGGGTGGCCTCGCCAAGGCGCTGCAGCTGCCGGTGCCGGTGGTGGCGCTGGAGTTGCCGGCGTACCAGCGCAAAGAGAATTGGGGCGCCGCCGAGACGTTCTACCAGCTTGTACGCGCCTGCGCCGTGCCGGCCGGTAGGCGAACCGCCGAGGTCGCGCCGCGCTGCAACGTGCTGGGGCCGACAGCGCTCGGCTTCCGCCACCGCGACGACGTGCGCGAGGTTTTAGCGCTGCTCGACCGGCTCGGCGTCGCGGTGAACGTGGTCGCGCCGCTGGACGCGACGCCGTCCGACCTGGCGCGGCTCGGCGA
>CAXTXZ010000231.1:6000-6332 GCA_964248015.1 uncultured Rhodopila sp.
CGGCGGCGTCCTGGCTGCAACGCAACCTTGGGCCGCCGTTCACCCGCACGGTCCCGAGCGGCGTCGGCGCCACCCGCGAGGGCGGCGCCGAAGGGGCGGCGCTGGCCGGGGTGGCGCCTGCGCCGGGCCAGGACAGCCGGCTGCCGTGGTACTCGCGCTCGGTCGACGCCAACTACCTGACCGGCAAGCGGGTGTTCGTGTTCGGCGACGCGACGCACGCCATCGCCGCCGCCCGGGTCGCGGCGCGCGAACTCGGGTTCAGCGTCGTCGGCCTCGGCACCTACAGCCGCGAGTTCGCCCGCGAGGCGCGCGCGGCGGCGGCGCTGTACGGC
>CAXTXZ010000232.1:0-6313 GCA_964248015.1 uncultured Rhodopila sp.
GTCACGCTGAACGCCTATGACGTGCCGGTTCCGGAGTCGGCGGCATAGACCATTGTCTGGCGAGCAACTTTATCAGCCAAACTGTTCCAGTCAGGCTGATGTCACTCTAGCCACGCCCCTGGCCGCGTTCGGTTCGCGACCGGCTGCCGCCCATCAGCGCAATTCAGGCTTCGAGCTGTAGACCATCCGGTGCGGCGCGCGAGGCCGCGGGATCTGGGCGATCTGTTGCAGCGTCATCCTCTGCGCACGAGCGGCGACAACGAGGCCGGAGCGTTCGGGCTGTGCCGTGAGCTTTGGCATCGCCGCCATTGCCGGCGCACCGAGCATCCCCGTGGCGATCAGGCCGCCAACGACCATGGAACTGAAGCGCATGCTTCTCAAGCCTCCTGCTGTCATCGTGTGTTAGCCGCGAACATCTTAAGGCTTTGTTAACGCGCCGCACGGACACTTCCGCCGAAAGAACCCCTGGAGGCGACGCTGCCGGTCGAGACAACGCTGCAACAGGCCCGTCGCCTGCACGCGAATGGAGAGGACAAGGCCGCGATGGAGGCATGGCTGGCCGTGCTTCGAACCGATCCGACGCTGTTCGAGGCTTTGAACAGCCTCGGGTGCCTTGCCAACGCCACCGGCCACCGGACCGCCGCGCGCACCGCCTGGGGGCAAGCGGTGCGATGCCATCCCGGCAATCCTGTCGGACGGGTCAACCTCGGCAATCTTCTGCTTGAGGATGACGATGTTGACGGCGCCTGCCAGCAGTTCCAGGCCGTGCTTGACAGCTTTCCCGATTTTCCGGAGGCGCATCAGGGCCTGGCGCGCGTGCTGGCCGAGCGCGGTGACGAAGCCGCTGCCCTGCACAGGCGGAAAGGCTTCACCGGGCATGCGGTCGTGTCCAGACCGCATCGCGGGCCTGGCGCGGGGGCGCCAGTGCTTCTGCTGGTCAGCGCCATGGGGGGCAACGTCCCGACGCGGGTCTGGCTGGATGACCATGGCTTCGCCGTGACCGCCGTCCACACCGAGTTCCTCGATCCGGCGCACCCGTTGCCGCCGCATGCGCTGATCGTGAACGCCATCGGCGACGCCGATCTTTGCGCCGAGGCGCTGGCCGCCGCTGAGGCGATCGTCGCACGAAGCGCAGCGCCCGTGATCAATCCTCCGGCGCTCGTCAGGCGGACCGGCCGAGCCGCCAACGCTTGGCGGTTGTCTGGCATACCGGGCGTTGTCGCGCCCAGGATCACGCCATTGACCCGAGCAGCCCTGCTGGCGGCGGATGACCTGCGTTACCCGCTGCTGGTTCGGGTTCCTGGCCAGCACACCGGACGGCACTTCCTGCGGGTGGAGTCCCGGATGGCGCTGGCTCCGGCTGTTGCCGCATTGCCGGGAACGGACCTGCTGGCGGTGCAGTATCTCGACGCGAGGGGACCGGACGGGTTGGCCCGCAAGTACCGGGTGATGTTCATCGATGGCCGGCTGTACCCCCTGCACCTGGCGCTGTCCGCCGACTGGAAGGTGCATTACTTCACCGCCGACATGGCCAGGGACGCCGCGCGCCGCGACGAGGAACGTCGCTTTCTCCAGGACATGCACGGCGTCCTGGGAGACCGCGCCATGCGCGCCCTCGCCGCGGTCGCCGGGACGCTGGGCCTTGATTACGCCGGGGTCGATTTCGCGCTGACGCCCGATCGGGAGGTGCTGCTGTTCGAAGCCAACGCCACGATGGTGGCCAACCCGCCTGGCGCCGACCCCATGTGGGACTACCGGCGCCCTGCCGTCGCCGCGATCACGCAGGCGCTGCGGCGCTTGCTGTCACGGCGGGCCGAGGCTGGCTCAGCCCTGTTGCCGCGGGCCAGCCTTGTCGCCTGATCCGGCGAAGGCGGCGCCTAAACCGCCTCGTCCAGATCCTCGCCCCACATCCGCTCCAGGCCGTACATCGTCCGTGCCTCCGGCTTGAACAGATGCACCACGATGTCGCCGGCGTCTATCAGCACCCAGTCCGAGCCGCCCGCGCCCTCTATCTGCACGCGTTTCAGCCCGATTTCCTTCAGCTTCTCGCTCAGGTGCGTCGCCATTGCGGCAATCTGCCGGTCAGCCAGCCCCGAGGCGATCACCATCCGGTCGCAGAACATCGCCTTGCCGGCGAGGTCCATGGAGACGATGTTCTCCGCCTTGTCGTCTTCCAGGCTGCCGACGATCACGGCCTGCAAACTATCCAGCTCGGACGGCTCCGCCTTGACCCGCTTGCCGCGCGGCGCCTTCGGCCCGGCCGCGATGGTCTTCTTCCGTGGGCTGCCTGGCACCAGCCCGGCCTCCGGCAGCTTCGGCTTCATGGCCGTCTTGCGCGGTGTCGGCTTGTGCCGAGCGGGGGACGGCGAGGGCTTCGGCGGCTTGGCTATGGCACGTCTCCTTTGGCGGCTTGGCGCAGGGCGGTGGCGGAGAGCGTGTTCTGTTTCGTCGGCAGGAACACCCATCCCGCTGGCTGGTCCGGCAGCAACGGCCCCTGCCGGGACGGGCGTCGCGCCCGCCGTAGCCGATGCGCGGCCAGTCCCGCAAGCGCCCGGTGCGTGTAACCAGGCCGAGGCAGCACCACGAACGGCAGCCGGCGGGTGATATCGGCCCATCGCCGCCAGCGCGGCAACTGTTCCAGGATGTCCGCTCCCATGATCCAGACAAAGCGCACGCATGGGAAAAGCCTGATCAGCCGCCGCATGGTGTCCACGGTGTAGCGCGTCCGCAGCGTCGCCTCGATTCCGCTGGCGACCACCCGCCTTCCGTCGCTGATGCGCGTGGCGCTTGCCAGCCTGCCGGCGAACGGCGCCATGCCCTTCGTCGGTTTCAGCGGATTGCCGGGGGACACCAGCAGCCAGACCTGATCCAGCCGCAGCCGGCGCATGGCCAGTCGCGCCACATGAAGATGGCCCGCATGCGCCGGGTTGAACGAGCCGCCCAGCAGCCCGACGCGCATCCGGCGCCGGTCGCCAAACCGCGGCAGGGCATCCGGGCGGGTCAGGGACGCACCTGGCCCTGGCCCGCCATGATGTAGCGAAACGTCGTCAACTGCTCCAGCCCCACGGGCCCACGCGCATGGATGCGGCCAGTGGCGATGCCGATCTCGGCGCCGAAGCCAAACTCGCCCCCGTCGCAAAATTGCGTGGAGGCGTTCCAAAGCGCCACCGCGCTGTTGACGCCGCGCAGGAATGTGTCGGCGACCGCGGCATCCTCGGTGATGATGGCATCGGTGTGCTCGCTGCCATGCTTGGCGATATGGGCCAGCGCGGCGTCAACGCCGTCAACCACGGCGATGGACAGGATCGCATCCAGCCATTCGGTGTCGAAGTCGGCTTCGGCGGCTGGCGGCAGCCACGGCGCCAGCGCGCGCGCCGCCGCGTCCGCGCGGAAATCGCAGCCCATCGCCCGTAGGTCCTGGACAAGCAGGGGCAGCAGCGACGGCGCGATGGCGCGGTCGATCAGCAGCGTCTCGGTCGCGCCGCAGATCCCCGTTCGCCGCATCTTGGCGTTGGCGAGGACCTTGCGCGCCATGTCCGGGTTGGCGGCGGCATGCACATAGGTGTGATTCAGGCCCTCCGCGTGCGCCAGGACCGGCACGCGGGCTTCGCGCTGCACGCGCTCCACGAGCGACTTGCCGCCGCGCGGGATGATCAGGTCCAGCAACCCGGCTCCGGCCAGCATGGCGGCGACATAGGCGCGGTCGGCGTCGGGCGCGACCTGGACACAGGCTTCCGGCAACCCGGATGCCGCAAGGCCCCGGCGCAACGCCGCGTTGATCGCCGCCGCGCTGTCCGCGCTGTCCGACCCGCCGCGCAGGATCACCGCGTTGCCTGCCTTCAGGCACAGCGCCGAGGCATCGGCGCCAACATTCGGGCGGCTTTCATAGATCATCCCGATGACGCCGATCGGCGTCGCGATCCGCTGGATGCGCAGCCCGTTCGGCCGGGTCCAGTCCGCCAGCGTGCGGTCCAGCGGGTCAGGCAGCGCCGCGACATCCTCCAGCCCGCGCGCCATGGCTTCAATTCGCGCCGGTGCCAGGGTCAGCCGGTCAAGGAAGGCCGCCGTGCCGTGATAGCCGGCGACATCGGTGGCGTTGGCGGCTAGGATGTCGCGCATCCCGTCGCGCAACGCGTCGGCCATTGCCCGCAGCGCGGCATTCCGCGTGTCGGCGCGGCTGCGCGCCAGCACGCGGCTGGCGTCCCGCGCCGCGCCGGCGGCCTGTCTCAGGTGTTCATGCGCTTCCATGCAGCCAATGTGCCCAGGAAACGATCGTGTTTCTAGTGCCCAAGCATCCACGTTTTAGTTGACCCGCCATGCCCGCTGTGCTGCCCTGCCAGGAAAAGCAGGGAGACTGCGCCATGAACGCGCCCGTCAACGTCCGCGCCGCCGAAACGCTGCCGCTTCACCAGTTCGACGTATCCGACCCCGCGCTGTACCAAACCGACGCGTGGCAGCCGTATTTCGAGCGGCTGCGGCGGGAAGACCCGGTGCATTACGTGCCAGACAGCCTCTATGGCCCATACTGGGCGGTGTCGAAGTACAAGGACATCATGCACTGCGAGGTGCGGCACGACACCTACTCCAGCCAGCTTGGCGGCATCCAGATCGAGGACCAGCCCAAGACCCTGGAACGGCCCAGCTTCATCCGCATGGACCCGCCGCGCCACGACGAGCAGCGCAAGGTGGCCAGCCCGATCGTGGCGCCCGCCAACCTCGCCAACATGGAAAGCCTGATCCGCGAGCGCACCCGGCTGGTGCTTGACGAATTGCCGCGCGGCGAAACGTTTGACTGGGTCGAGCATGTCTCGATCAAGCTGACCACGATGATGCTGGCGACGCTGTTCGACTTTCCCTACGAGGAACGCGCGCAACTCACCGCCTGGTCCGACATCGCCATCTGCAACGTGCGCGATCCGGCCTCGCCCGTGCATTCCGAGGAAGAGCGCTTCGCCGAAATCAGCAAGATGGCGGCGTACATGAGCAAGCTGTTCATGCAGCGCCGCGGGCAGCCGCCCAAGTTCGACCTGCTGTCCATGCTGGCGCATGGGGAAGCGACGCGCGACATGCCGCCGCGGGAGTTCATGGGCAACCTGGTGCTGCTGATCGTCGGCGGCAACGACACCACCCGCAACTCCATGACCGGCGGGCTGATGGCGCTGAACCAGTTCCCCGAGCAGTACCGCAAGCTTCGAGCCAACCCTGGGCTGGTGGACAGCGCGGTGTCCGAGATCATCCGCTGGCAGACGCCCGTCATCCACATGCGGCGCACCGCGACCCGCGACGCCGAGCTTGGCGGCAAGCAGATCAAGGCCGGCGACAAGGTGGTCATGTGGTACATCTCGGGCAACCGCGACGCCGACGCCATCGACAATCCGGACAGCTTCATCATCGACCGGGCGCGGCCCCGGCAGCACCTGTCGTTTGGCTTCGGCATCCACCGCTGCGTCGGCAACCGGCTGGCGGAGCTGCAACTGAAGATCCTGTGGGAGGAAATCCTCGCGCGCTTCCCGGCGATCGAGGTCGTTGGCGAGCCGACGCGGCTTTATTCCAACTTCATCAGGGGCATACGGTCGTTGCCGGTGCGCATACCGGCCTGACGCGGGCCGGCCTGACGTGGGCCGGCCGCGCCTTCTCGGGCAGGATTGGGGCAGCGCCAAAAGGGCGCGGCAGTAGCGGGCCGGCGCTGGCCAGGGTAAAGCACGGGCAGAAAGGAACCGTCCATGCCTGATGCCAGCCTGCTCGACGCCATCCGTTCCATTGTCGGTGACCGGGGCATCCTGACGGAAAGCGCCGACACCGCCGCCTACAGCGAGGATTGGCGCAGGCTTTACCAAGGCCGCACCGCCGCCGTCGTCCGGCCAGGCACGACGGAGGAGCTTGCGGCCGTGGTGAAGCTGTGCGCGGCGCACGGCACGCCGGTCGTGCCGCAGGGTGGCAACACCTCGATGGTCGGCGGCGCGGTGCCGAACGAAGACGGCACCGAACTGGTGCTGTCCACGGCCCGGCTGAACCGCATCCGCGACCTCGACCCCGCCGACATGACGCTGACGATCGAGGCGGGGGTGACCCTGAAAGCCGCCCAGGTCGCGGCGGCGGACGCCGGCTGCCTGCTTCCCCTGTCGATCTCGTCGGAGGGCACCGCGCAGATCGGCGGCGTGCTGGCGGTCAACGCCGGCGGCAACAACACGGTGCGCCACGGCAACGCCCGCGACCTGGTGCTGGGGCTGGAGGTCGTGCTGCCGGACGGCACGATATGGAACGGCCTGCGCCGGCTGCGCAAGGACAACACCGGCTACTGCCTCCGCCAGCT
>CAXTXZ010000233.1:0-6311 GCA_964248015.1 uncultured Rhodopila sp.
CACTAGCTCACCCTGAGCTTGCGCATTCATCCTGAAGCGTGGCTTGAGGCGCCAGGAAGCAGCCTCTTGGCAATATGATAAGGACGCTGTTCAAGATTGGATCGACGACACTCGGAACGGTGTACCGCAGGCGTGGGCTAACCCAACGGGACATAAGCCGAGCGTTTCTTTGACGAAGCTGCTGGCAGTGCCGTTTAATGCGCTGGACCTTGAGGGAGAAAACGCAATGGCGCAGTTTCATTACAAGATCATGCAGCACGACGGTGGCTGGGCGTATTCGCTCAATGGCGCGTTTTCCGAGCCGTTCCCGGACCACGACGCGGCGATGGCCGCCGTCAAGCGGGTCGTGGCGGAGCAGCACACGATCCGAGACACGACGCTGATCGAGTATCAGGACGGAAACGGCGAGTGGCACACCGAGATTTCGGAAGGCAGTGATGTTCCGGATGTCGATGTGAGGTGATGCCGGCGATCAGCCGCGGGTCGTCAGCGGCGCGATGAGATCGTCCTTGGCTTGTCACGCCAATCGTTGGCGCGTTGATGGGCATCGCACCGCTTTCTGGCTGGTCCTCGCCGGTTGGCAGCGGTCAGTAGCCGGCGGCGCGGTCCACGACTTCCTTCAGTGGTTGCCCCTCCAGGTAGCGTTGCAGGTTTTCCACGAACAGCCGAGCGACGATGGCGTCGCGGTCCGGGTGGGGGCCGCCGATATGCGGCAGGACCATGATGCCGGGCGTTGTCCAGAACGCATGGTCGGAGGGCAGCGGCTCCTGCCGGAACACGTCCAGCACCGCGCCGGCGATCTTCTTGTCCGTGACGGCGGCGATCAGGTCGGCGTCCTTGATCAGATGGCCCCGGCCGAAGTTCAGCAGCCATGCCTCCGGCCTCATGTGCGCCAGGCGCTCGGCGTCCATGAAATTCTCGGTCGCGGGCGTGGCGGGCAGCAGCAGCAGGACGTAGTCGGATTGCGCCAGGACCTCGTGGGTGCGTTCCGTGGGCATGACCTCCGCAAGGCCGGGCATGGATGCCACCCGGCGCTTGGTGGCGATCACCCGCATGCCCAAGGCGGTGGCAAGGCGGGCGACATCCTGGCCGATCACGCCCAGGCCCAGGATGCCAAGCGTCTTGCCGTTCAGCGGGGTGGCGACGCGGTGGCCCCAATGGCTGCGCTTCTGGTCCTCGGCGATCGCGGCGAACGGCTTGGCGATGTGGAACAACGCGGCCAGGATGTTCTCCGGCATCGACTCGCGGTGCGTGCCGCGGGCGCAGGTCAGGGTCAGGCCGGGCGGCAGGTCGGGCAGCGCCAGCCAAGCCTCCACGCCGGCGGTGAGGGCCTGCGCCCATTTCAGGTTGGGCATGGCGGGCAGCAGTCCCGGCGGGACGTTGGCGACCATCAGGATCTCGGTGTCCTTGAGCTGGCTGTCGGAGGGTGCTTGCTTGCGGCCAAGCGTGTCGATCAAGAGCTGGTCGCTCAGGCCGGCGGCGCGGATCGCGTCGAGGTAAGGGCCGGGGGCATCGGTCCACAGCAGCAGGCGAGGCGTGTTTTGCATGGCAAGGTTCCTGGGGAGGGCGTCTGTTCCGGGCGCCAGCGTGCGGCGTGCCCGTTGTCCCGGCAATGCGTGATTTGGGCAATGCGTGATTGGGTTGCGGCCGGGCGTGGGGCCTCAGCTTTTGCCGGCATAGCTCTTGGCCATGCCCTCGCCGGGTTCCGCCTGTGGGCCGAAGGGCATGATCGGGTAGCGCAGGCCGGCCTTCGACAGGCCCTGCAAGCCGGTCACCGCCCGCAGCAGGTCCGCCGGCGGGCACGCCATCAGCATCTCGTCATCCGCCACCCCGCCATACCGGCGCTCGGCGTAGCACGGGATCGACAGGCTGACCTTCCTGTTCCTCAGGGCGCTGCCCCAACTGTCGGCGCAGGCGCTTTCGCCCGTGATGCTGAAGTCGTAGCGCTGGTAGTTGCGCCATTGCAGGCCGTTGATGAACAGGATCATCTGCGCCGGGTTGCCGTAAAACAGGCACACATCCGGCGGGTCGAGGCGTCCGGTCCGCAGCGGGGAGATCGCCAGGCCATGGTATGTGCCCGGCGTGACCCTCGGCATCTGCGCCTGGTGCGCGGCGGCGGCGTCGCGGTTCTCGAACCACACGCCCTCCATCTTGCGGCCGGACATGTAGACGTCGCCGGGCGCGTCCAGGCCGATGACGCTGCTGCAGCTTGAGAACGGCGGCACGTTCTCGGTGGTGATGCCCAGGGTGAAGCCGGCCATGCGCGACTGGGTGACAAGCTGGCAGGTCGAGTAGGTCTTCCCCTTGGCCGGGCGGCGCAGGCCGGGGACGGCCTCCATTTCGGCCACGTCCTCGAACAGCTTCATGCCGATCGGGAAGGTGCGCAGGCGGAGCAACTGGTTAAGCTGTTCCGCAAGGTCGGCGATGGCGGCTCCGGTCAGCGCCGGGGCGTCGGGCATGTCGTTCATGGCTGGTTTTCTCCTTTCCCCCATGCTGCCATGCCGAGCGGGTGATGAACACCGGGGGATTGGTTTGATGCGGCTGAACCGCGAGGCGAACCTGCGGCGCGGCTACGGGATCGCCGGCCTGACCTTCCGTTACAGCCACTGGCAGGCGATCCTGGCTGGCGGCGTGCGCCGTGACAGCGCCGACCAACGCGGCGCCGGCCATCAGGAAAACCTTACGATCACCTGTATGGTGACGGAACAACTTACCTGGCAGGCGGCATCAGCCATGTGATGATCACCGGGCAAGGCGATAGCTGGACGGCAGGCCCTTCATTGACCTACCAGTTGGGCTTCTGACGGAAGGCCGCTCCGATGACTTGGTCGATTGTCGCGCATGATCCGAACTCCGGCGCCTTCGCGGTTGCCGTGGCGACCAAGGCGTTCGCCGTCGGCGCGTCCTGCCCGTTCGTGCGGGCCGGGGTTGGGGCGGTGTCCACGCAATCGATGACCAACCGCTACCTGGGACCGGCTGTTCTGGACGCGATGGCGCGGGGGTTGCCTCCGGACGCGGCTATCCAGGGGGCGCTGGCGGGGGACGAGGGACGCGGCATCCGCCAGGTGCATGCGGTTGACCGGCATGGCCGCGCCGCCGCGTGGACCGGATCGAACTGCGTGGATTGGTGCGGCAGCGTGTCTGGCGGCGGGATCAGCGTCGCTGGCAACATGCTGGCGGGGGAGCCGGTGGTGTCGGCAACCTTGGCAACCTGGAAAGCGGGCCGCGAACTGCCGATGCCGGACCGGCTGATGACGGCGATGGAGGCCGGGGAAGCAGCGGGCGGCGACCGTCGCGGCAAGCAGTCGGCGGCAATGGTGATGGTCACGACCGAGGATTTTCCAGACCTGAGCCTGCGGGTCGACGATCACGAAGCCCCGCTTCAGGAACTGCGGCGGTTGCTGTCCATCTGGAAAACCGAGGGTGTCGCTCGGCTTGGCGTCGCGCCGTCGAAGGCGAACCCGTCGGGGCTGACCGACCTGGACGCGATCGAGGCGGGATGGATCGCCCGTGGGCTCGACCTGCGCTTCCGGCGATAAGAGCCGTGCGGCTCTGGCATCGCCTCAAGGCGTTCGGCGGTGCGTTCGCTGTTCTCGTGCTGCGGCAGGGCAAGGCGGCTGCGACCAAGGGTTAATCCTCGCTTGGCGCCGGCGAGTCCACGTTCCAGGCCAAGGCCTCCGCAAGAGTGTCACTGGGCATGATTTGAAAGAGCGCGCGTGGCAGGCCAGTCTCATCCATCGCCGTTTCCACAGCGTCCGAATAAATGTCTTCAACAATATCGTTGGCCCGCGCTTTCAGGCTTGGCAGTTTCTTGAGTAACCGGCGGATCGCCCGTTGCTGCTCGCGGATTGTCAACAGCGCGCTTCGTGTTGCTTCCTCTGGTTGATGCTGGAACTTGAGGATATGCGCGTAGAGCACGATGAGACGCGATTCCAGCTCGCGCTCATGGCTGACCGCCATGTCGCTCAGGAACGCGACGAGGCTCGTGCGGTCGAGGCGCGCCATGTCGCCGCCGCGCAACGCCGCGATCTGCCGCTCGATCCAAGCGAGTTCGTCGGCTTCATAAAGTTGGTTTCCGTCTGCAAGCGTCACCATATCGGCCATTGGCACAGCCTCCACACCAGTGACAGGATACCACGAAGTCACCCACACGGCATCACCCTTCTCCGCGTCAGCCCCGTGGATAAACCACCCGAACCGCCGGCAGCGCTTCCTGCCCCTCCTGAGGTTGGAGGCCGTCCTGGGTCAGCGAAAAGGGTAATTCCGCCACATGGGCTTCAATTTCACATGGAGCACAACTCCCGCAGTCGTTTCGAACGGATTGTCGACGGCAATGGCACGTCAAGGGCAAGATCTATGCAAGCGCATCCGGTGCAGGAATGGCCATAAGGCCAAGCAAAATCGGGCAAATCACCTCCGAGGTTGGATGGTTGGATACACTGGTCCACAGGATCAATACTGATACAATTGATGCAGTATAACATTTATTTTAGTAAATCACTATTACATACACTTGTACTACTTTAGTAAAAGATTTATCAGCATGACAAAATGTTGTCTTTGATTATTATCCTTGCGTCGTTAGGTTAATTTAATGCGCGAATTGCTTCTGAATGCGCGTACCGAAGAATGGCTTGAAGCAGAACAGATGAAAAGACTAGGCAGCGGTCAGATAGGTTCGTGCGGCCCATCCTCCGCGCCATGAGACAAGAAGTGCCAGGATTGCCAAATGAGGCGTTAGTTGCCTGTGACGAGGCATTATTTCCTTAATGACACTTTGCATTTACTTTAACACTGGGGGAAGCATTGAACCAAGTCCACGGATTCACTAACAAAAATCCATACACACAAATAATACATGTCGGTGACACTGACACCCCATTCTCCGGCTACCAAGTGTCAGACACGCTGATCGGCGGCGCCGAGACGGTAACAGTCACCCTCGCTGCCTTGCCCTATTATACGCTTTCCGATCTTGGCTCGCTGAGCGATCCCCTGGGTGGCGGCAGGTGGGATGCCGCCACCCACACCTTTACTGAAACCGGCATCTCGACCGGAACGCCGACCCCGGCAACGCAAATCCTCGACCGGCTGGTTTACAAGCCGCCAATGCTCGGCGCTGGCCAGGGCGAGACGGTCCTCGCCACGGTGAGCGTGGACGGGCAGACTGATCCGAACGGCCCAGTGCGCCTGGAGGCGGTGACGCCGCCCGCGATAACTGGCACCGTGGCGAATGAGCCTGTCGCCTCCGGCAGCACGATTCGGCCCTTCGCTACAACCTTGGTGTTGGACGGCAACTTCGACTACAATACCTCTTTTGTAGCAACGATCGAGCTGACAGACGGAGGAACAGTCACCGACGCCGACGGCTTGCTGTCCGGAAGCGGCCTGAGCAAGGTTGGAACTGGGACCTACACGCTATCAGGCAATAGCTTGTATGGCTTGGCATCCTTGGTGTTCACGCCGACGACGCCAGGCGCGGGTGCCACGCGCACAACCGCGTTCGATTTGAAGGTGGCGGACACGCAAGCCAACTTGTCCGCTGACGACAATAAGACCTCCGTCATGGTGATCGGGCCGACTGCAAGCCCGGTGGCTCCCTTGGTGTCTGGAACTTGGGGCGGTCAAACCGTCGCAGTTAACGGAACCATCAAGCCCTTCAGCGCGGTGACGGTATCTGACGCGAATGCCAAGCCTCTGGACGCCGTCACGCTCACGATCAGCGGCGGGGGAACTCTCAGCGGGCAAGGTTTGTCGGGTGGCGCAAGCGGCGTTTACACGATTGCCGCCACCTCGCCGCAAGCGGCGACCGCCATCCTCAACGCCCTGGTCTTCACGCCTCCAGGGCTTGCCTCTGGCCAAACGTCGAACACCATCAACATCCGACTTGATGTGACTGACGGCGCTCAGGTGGCGACTGATACTGCGACGTTGATCAAGGAGGTTGCGGTCGTCGCACCACCTCCTGTGGTGCCCTCGGCAAACGACGCTGTGGTTTTGGCTGGGTCCGGCGGCGCGATCACCGATGGCGGGGGAAACGTTTGGACCATCGACAGCGCCAACAAGGTCGCGGTTAATGGCACTGAAGATTACAATACCGGCGGCGTTGTTGAACTCGCATACGTAAACGGGACCATTTGGCAGGAGAACAACAACAACCTCTGGTGGGGCAAAACCAGTCCTAACGATTCATGGTCACCGGATTTTGGGACGCCTAACAGTCCCTTGGCGGCGACCCCTACTCCCACTCCGTCGCCTGCGCCTACGCCCACGCCTACTCCCACACCCACGCCCGTGCCAACACCCACGCC
>CAXTXZ010000234.1:0-6307 GCA_964248015.1 uncultured Rhodopila sp.
GGTCATTCGCGGTGCCTGATGCCTCGCCGGGGTCTGATGTTGACGGCGCGGCGGTCCTGCGGACGCTCGGGTTGTCGCCCGCCAAGGTGATCGGCGTGCTCGACACCGGCGCTGTCGCCTGGATGCTGACAAACAACCAGGCTCGGCTGGGTTTGCTGCACCAGTCGGACGTTGCGGCCAACGAGCGGCTGCATGCTGTCGATCGCGTGCCGGACATGGCGTGGCCGCCGATCCTGTATGCCGCGACGGTCACCAAACTGGCGTATCGCGGCGATCCGGCGGCTTTTGTCCGCTTCCTTGGCGGCCCTGACGGGCAGGCGATCCTGCGCTCGGCGGGATTGGAGGGCACGGCATGAACACCCCCGAGCTTGAGGTGCAGAGCCATCCGGTCGTGGCGCGGATCAGCCACTGGCTCATGGCCTTGGCGATCCTGACCCTGCTTGGCAGCGGCTGGCGGATCTACAACGCCAGCCCGATCTTCGACTTCGCGTTTCCGGACGCCGTGACCCTGGGCGGCAACGTTGACCAGGCGCTGGCGCTGCATAACGATCCGGGCGTGGCCAGCGCCATTGCCTGGCATTTCGCCGCGATGTGGCTGCTGGCGCTCAGCTACCTTGGGTTCATGCTGTGGAACACCCTGTCCGGCCACTTCCGGCGCGACTTCCTGCCGGTTGGCCCGAAGGCGTTCCTGCGTGACTTCATCGCCGCCGCCACGTTCAGGCTGGAGCACCGGCTGGGCGAATACAACGCCGTGCAGCGGGTGGCCTATTGGACTGTCCTGGGCGCGCTCGCCATGATGCTGCTGTCCGGCCTGACGCTCTGGAAGCCGGTGCAGACCTATCCGCTGGAGGTGCTGTTCGGCGGCTTCCAAGGCGCCCGCATTGTTCACTTCGGCTTCATGGCGGTGATCGCCGGCTTCACCCTGGTCCACGTCGTCCTGGTGATCCTGGTGCCGAAGACCTTCGTCGCGATGACGCTGGGCCGAGCCACCGCCGTGCCGCACCGGAAGGGAGAGGCCTGATGGAGCTGCAAAGGCGGCGCCTGTTCGGCGGCGGCCTGTCCCTGGGCGCGCTCACGCTGCTGACCGGCTGCGACATCAGCGACCATGAGGCCGTGCAGCGCGCGCTGGCGCTGGTCTCCCGCTTCAATGACCGCGTGCAGGGGGCGATCTTCGGCCCAGGCCGGCTGGCGCCGACCTTCGCCGAGGCGCAGGCGGTGAAGGATTTCCGCTACAACGCTTGGTACGGGCCGGACAAGGCGCCCAGGCTCGACCCTGCCGATTACCGCTTGCAGCTTGCCGGGCTGATCGCCGACAAGCGGCCCTGGACGGTCGAACGGCTGCATGCGCTGCCGCAGGTCACCCAGATCACGCGGCACGTCTGCGTCGAGGGCTGGAGCATGATCGGCAAATGGGGCGGCACGCCGTTGAGCGAGTTCCTGCGCCAGGTTGGCGCGGACACGACGGCGCGCTACGTTGGCTTTGTGTGCGCCGACGGCTATTACGAGGGCATCGACATGGCGACCGCGCTGCATCCGCAGACGTTGATGGCGTTCAGGCTGGCGGATGAGATCTTGCCGGCACGGCATGGTTACCCTTTCAAGATCCGGATACCGACCAAGCTTGGTTTCAAGAACCCAAAATTCGTCACGGCCCTCTACGTCACCAATCAGCAGCCGAACGGGTTCTGGACCGATCGCGGCTATAACTGGTTCAGCGGGATATAATGCATGCAGCGTCGTCTGGACTGCGCGATCGGCGTCATGGCCAAGGCGCCGCGGGCCGGGGTCTCCAAGACCAGGCTCTGCCCGCCGCTCCGGCCTGAACAGGCGGCGGAACTGAGCGCTGCGTTCCTGCGTGACATCACGGAAAACATCGCCGTCGCGGCCGCGGAGGCATCGATCGCGGGCTACGTCGCCTATGCGCCCAAAGGGGCCGAGGCGCTTTTCGACGGGCATCTCGCGGCCGGCACGGGGCTGCTTCTGGCGGATGGCACGCCGCTGATGCCAAGCAACGTGCAAGGGTTCGGCAAGTGCCTGCTGCACGCGATCATGGCCATGCTGGCGCGCGGGCATGGTTCGGCGGCGGTGGTGAACTCCGACAGCCCGACGCTGCCGACGGCGCTGCTGGCGCGCGCCGCCACGGCGCTGGCCTGGCCGGGCGACCGGATCGTCCTGGGGCCGGCGGATGACGGGGGCTACTACCTGCTGGGCATGAAGACGGCCCATGCGCACCGTTCGCCGACATCGCCTGGAGCACCGGCAGCGTCGCCGAAACGACCCGGTTGCGCGCGGCGCAGCTTGGCGTCGATGTGGTGGAACTGCCTTCTTGGTACGACGTGGACGATCAGGGGGCGTTGCGGCGCCTGGTGGCAGGGGCAGCCCCCGATGATGGCGAACTGGCGCCCTATGGCGCGCTGTTCACCATGCGCGCGCTGCAAGGCATGGATGTGCATGCCGGGAGCCTGGGCCAAGCCGCCGAATGATCCGCCTGGCTGTCCTGGGCGCCCTGTTGCTGGGCCTGACGCTTGGCGCGCTGTCGCTGCATGTGCCGGGGGCGCTGGGCATCGGGTCGATCGCGTTGAAGACGTGGTTCGTGGCGATCACCGGCGTCAGCGTGGGGATCTACCTCCTGGCGGTTGGACTGGTGTTGCGCCGGCCCCTGCCGAGTGGGGCGGTTTGGCTTGTGCTGCTGGTGGCGGCGGCGCTGCGCCTGCCGCTGATCGCCGCGCCGGCGTTCCTGTCAACCGATGTCAACCGCTACGTCTGGGATGGGCGGGTGCAGGCGGCGGGCTTCAATCCCTACCGCTACATGCCGGCCGATCCGGCGCTGGCCTTCCTGCGCGATGGGATTGTCTATCCAAAGATCAACCGGGCCGAGTACGCGCCCACCATCTACCCGCCGGCGGCGCAGGTCGTCTTCGCGGTGATTGGCCGCCTGTGGCCAGGCGTCACGGCGGTGAAGGCCGCCATGGCGGGGTTCGAGGCCCTGGCCATCTGGTGCCTGTTGCGGTTGCTCGCCGCGGCGAGGCTGCCGGCCCAGCGTGTGCTGATCTATGCGTGGAACCCCCTGCCCGTCTGGGCCTTCTCCGGCAACGGGCATGTCGATGCCGTCGCGATCGGGGTTTTGGCCCTGGCGCTTTTGCTGCGGGCGCGGCGGCGCGACGGCTTGGCCGGGCTGGCTCTCGGCTTTGCCATGCTGGTGAAATTCCTGCCGGCGGCCGTGGCGCCCGTGCTGTGGCGGCGGCAGGGCGGATGGCGGACGGTGGCTGGCGCGCTGCTCATGATCGTGGCGCTTTACGCGCTCTACAGCGGCGCGGGCGAGCGTATTTTCGGCTTCCTTGGCGGCTACGGCTCCGAGGAAGGCTATGACGGCGCTGGCGGCGGCTTCTGGCTGCTGGCCGGCCTTGGGCGGTTGGTGGCGCTGCCGGACACGGCGGCGGCGGTTTACAAGGCGGTGGCGGCGGTTGTCCTGGCGCTGCTGGCCGGCTGGTTCGCCTTTGTGCGCCGGCCGGACAATCCGGTGGCCCTGTGCGCCGCGGCGGGCGTCATGATGGCTGTCCTTACTTTCGCCATCAGCCCGCATTATCCTTGGTACTACGCATGGCTGGCGATGCCGTCCGTGCTGGCGCCCGCGCCGGTCCTGGTCTGGCTGTCGGCGGCGCCGATGCTGCTTTACCTCGACACGTTCGGGGATCGCCTTGCCTGGCCGTCGGTCGTCTTCGTCCCGGCCATCCTGCTGGCGCTGCTGTCCGTGCGCTGGCCCCGTTTGGGGTTCGGCCCCGCACCGATTGAAAGAGAGACATGATGTCCACAACGGCCTTGCAAGATCCCCGGCGGTATTTCGAAGCGGTCGGCGCGCAGCGGAACGATGAGGCGGAGCAACCGCCGGTCTGCCTGTACCTGGAAGTCACCAACCGCTGCAACCTGCTGTGCGAGACCTGCCCTCGCACCTTCGAGGAGCTGGAGCCTCCGGCCGACATGAGCTGGGCGCTGTTCACCCGCATCGTCGATCAGGTGCCTGACGTGGCGCGGGTGGTGCTGCACGGCGTGGGCGAGCCGATGCTGGTCAAGGCGCTGCCGCGGATGATCCGGTACCTGAAGGACCGCGGCACCTATGTGCTGTTCAACACCAACGGCACCCTGCTGAACCCGAAGAAGTTCCAGGAGATCATCGACACCGGGCTGGACGAATTGCGGGTGTCGCTGGACGCGGCCGACCGGGCGTCGTACGCCGCGATCCGCGGCAAGGATTTCTTCAACCGCATCGTGCGCGACGTGGGCAAGTTCACCGCCTATCAGCAGCAGATGGGAGTGACCGCGCCGCGGGTGTCGCTGTGGCTGACCGGGTTGAAGGAGACGGTGGACCAGTTGCCGGAATTCGTCCGGCTGGCGGCGTCCATGGGCGTCAAGGAGGTGCATCTGCAGCGCCTGGTGTTTGACGAAGCCGGCTTCGGCAAGGCGCGATCGGAACATTCATTGTTCGAGCAGACAAGGAATGATGAGCAGGCGGCGATCGAGGCGGCGACCCGGATCGGGGCGGCGCTTGGGGTCACTCTTGATGCCTCGGGCGCGACGGAGCCCGGATTGAGCTTGAAACGGGCGGCGGACGACAAGCCTTGGGCGACATGCCGGCGGCCCTGGTCGCTGATGTATTTCACCGCGCACGGGCGCGCTCTGCCCTGCTGCATCGCGCCCTTCTCGGCGCGCGGGTACGAGAATTACACGCTGGGGGACGCCACGCAGCAGACGCTGCGGGACATCTGGAACAGTCCGGCGTATCGCGGCTTCCGCACGTCCCTGCTGGGCGAGGCGCCGCCGGCGCCCTGCCAGAACTGCGGGCTGCGATGGAGCTTGTAAGCGTCGTCATCCCGACGTTCAACGAGGCCGAGGCGATTGGCGCGGTCATCCGGGAGATCCCACGCTCGGTCGCGCGGGAGATCATCGTCGCCGATGGCGGCAGCCGCGACGCCACGCGGGCGGTGGCCCTGGAGGCCGGCGCGCGGGTGGTGGATGCCGGCCGGGGATACGGACGCGCCTGTTTCGTCGGGGCGGAGGCGGCGGAAAGCGATGTCGTCGTGTTCCTGGATGGGGACGGAGCGGACCGGGGGGACCTGCTGGGACTGATCGCCGAACCGGTGGTGAGCGGGACGCATGATTTCGTGCTGGCGTCACGGACGCGCGGCGTGCGCGATCCGGGTGCGATGCTGTGGCACCAAGTGCTCGCGGGACGGGTGTCCGGCCTGGGCATGGGGGCGCTTTACGGCGTTCGCTACAGCGACATGTGCGCGTTTCGCGCGATCCAGCGGGATGCGCTGCGGCGCCTGGGCATGCGCGAAATGACCTATGGCTGGAACATCGAGATGCAGATGAAGGCGGCGCGCGCCGGCCTTCGCATCCTTGAGGTTCCCATGCCTTACCGTTGCCGGGTTGGCGGCGAGTCGAAGGTGGCGGGTTCGTTGCGGGGAACGCTCCGGGCTGGCGGCAAGATCGTTTCCACCTTTCTGCGGGTGGCCGCCGAAAGGAAGCCACCGGGCAGGCTGGATCAGGGAGCGTAAGGCCAGCGAGGGCAAGGAGAGAGGCGCCTGCCTTCTCCTTGCCGTTGCGGTGTCACGAATGCAGCAGTTCGAGGACTTCCTCGTAGATCTCCATGTTCTTGCCGAAGGAGATCGCCGCGGCCTGGGCGCCGGAGACCAGGTGCATCCAGCGCCATGGCTCGCGCGTGGCGTGGAACTCCTCGACGATGGACTGGTGATGCTTGAAGGCGTGCATCTCGGTGAAGCTGTCATGGCAGACGATGTCAGCCAGGCGCTTGATCAGGGTCGGCGCGTCGTAGCCGAGTTGGACGTATTGCTGGGCCAGGTTGACGGTGCCCTTGACCTCGGGGACGGCGCGCATCGAGCCTAGGTTGGTGACCTTGGACCAGTCGGTCGGCGGCTGGTGGTAGATGCTGTGGGTGATCGCCTCCAGCAGGTCTTCCTGGCTGCGGCGCGGCAGGGCGGCGACCGCCGCCATGTCGGGCTGCGGCGCGGGCTCCATGCGGTACTGGGTTGACTTGACCTCCGGGCCGGTGTGCCAGAGCAGCAGGAGCAGAAGCTTGTTGCGCAGGCTGAGGCCGTCGAGGCTGAGGAGGTAGCGGCGCAGGTTGGCGGTGGTGTGCAGGTGCACGTCCATCGGGTTGCCGGTCAGGGAGCGCAGGAACAGGCCGGCGGCGCCGATCGACATCGCCTCGCCGGCGCCTTCCAGCGACAGGCCCTCGGCCAGGGCCTTGGCGGTGAGCACCGGGATGTCGTCGTAGTTGTCGCAGTGG
>CAXTXZ010000235.1:0-5180 GCA_964248015.1 uncultured Rhodopila sp.
AGTCGACCCCGAGGAATAGCCGCCCAGCAGCCCCGCCAGCAGCCGCAGCCCCACCAGTTGGTAGACGTTCTGCGAAAGCCCGATCAGCGACATCGCCACCGCCATCCCCAGGCTCGCCCGGATCAGCATCAGCTTGCGCCCATACAGGTCAGCCAGCCGCCCCCAAAGCGGAGCGAACAGCGCCGCGGTCAGGAACGTCGCGCCATAAGCCGCCCCCGACCACTCCACGATGGCGGCATGGTCGGAGACGCCAAGCTGCTCGACATAAAGCGGCAGGAACGGCAGCAGCAGCGTCATCGCCACGATGGTGGTGAAGGAGCCAAACACGCAGACCGCCAAGTTGCGCCGCCAGTGCGCCGAACCGGCGTCCCCGCTCATGCGGCGATCGTGCGAGGCGTCTCCAGCGCGGGCATCACCTTGTCGCGGAACAGCGTCAGGCTGCTGGCGGTTTGCTCATACGACATCGTGCCAAGCCGGAACTGCATGATCAGCCCGCCCACGCCCGTCTCCAGCAGCGGAGCCAGCTTCTCCGCCACCGTCGCCGGCGAGCCATGCACCAGCGCCGTCTCAACCGAAGCGTGCGGCGGCGGCGGCGGCGCGGCGCCAGCCGGAGGCATCGGCAGGATCGACACGCCCTGTTCTTCATAAATGCGCTTGCGCATGGCAACCCGGTGCTCATGCATCCCGACAAACGCCGGCACCGCGATGCGCTCGGCCTCGGCATCGGTCTCGGCGACGAAAACATTCCGCCACACCCAGCACTCATCAACCTTGGCGGCGATCGTCGCCTCGTCCAGCCCATTCTCACGCAGCGTCTGTCGATACAAACGCATGCGAGACGCCGTAACCGCATTCGTCTGCACGTTCATCATGAAAGGATTGCCCCGCCGGGCGATGTCAAGCATCCCATGCTCGCTGGCCGCCGCGCGTATCACATACGGATGAGGCTTGGTCAGCGTCGCCGGACGCAGCTCCGGCAGCCGAAGGTCGAAGAACTTGCCGTGATGCTCCATCGGCTTGCCCTTCCAAGCCTCGAACATCACCTGCTCGGCTTCCTCAAACCGTTCCTGCGCATCGGTATGGTCGATGCCATACCCCTGGAAATCATAGATATTATACGCCGTGCCGCGCCCCAGCCCGACGATCAGCCGGCCCTTGCTGATATGGTCGATCAGCGCCACCTGCTCCGCCAGGCGGACCGGATGGTGCAGCGCCATCTGCGCCACCGCGAAGCCGATGCGCGCCTTGCTGGTGGCAACCGCCAGCGCCGCCGCGAACGCCACCGGATCGACATATGCAACGATCCCGTCGAAATGGTGCTCGGCCAGCCAGATCGTGTCATAGCCCAGCGCGTCGGTCAGCCGAGCCTCTTGCAGCGTCTCGTCGATGATGCGTCCGTCGTCTTCGGCCGACATGCTGTCGGGAAACAAAAAGTTGGAGAACTTCATCCGGCGCCCTTCCTGCTGCACTGCACGCTGGCAGCATCCGACGGCGCGGCTTCGCAGGCAATGCCTCATTCTGGCCCGAACTGTTCTCCTAAACCCACGCGAAGCTGAATCAGGTCATGCCGCGCGCAGGAGTTTCCTTTTATCTCCCCCTCGCATGACCCAATCGTGCGTGCTCGGCGGCATGGGCCATGCCAAATGGCCAGATCAGAAATCAACGCCGAAGGGAAGCACTGACCGAAGATCGGTGCTGCTGGACCCTGGCGTCGGCAGGTTCCTGAGCAGCGTGTCATAAGTCAGGTATGCGATCCGCGACAGGTCCTGCGCCACGCCAAGCGCGCCGGGCAACGGGGCGCGCAGTTCGCTTGGGATGATGTCGTTCACGAGCGACTGCCGCAGCGCCGGGATGCGCGGGTCGTCCTTGAGGTTGTCCAGTTCGGCGGCGCCTCCTGACGTCGAGTAGTCATACAGCTCGGTTTCCAGCGTCTGGTCATTGGCGATCTGGGACGTGGGGCCAACCCAGTTCGCGTAGATGCCGAACTTCATCTCCTGCGTGCGTATGCCGACAAGGTGCGCCGGCGAACCGTTGAAGTTGAGGTAGCCCGGCGGCGCCTCGTCGGTCGCGAGCAGCACGTATTGCCGGCCTGGCGCCTGCGACGACTGGAGCATTGGCAGAAGGTCGTGCCGCTTGCCGTAGATCAGGTCGAGGTCGCCGGAAAGCCAGGTACGGCTGCCGCCCAGGCCGAGGCTGACCAGCAGCGGCAGCACGTCAACAGAGGACGTCAGGCCCTGGCGGGGCGTGTCGATATCGCCCGTGAAGCGCCCCGAGGGATCCACGACAATGAGCGGCACATGATAGGCTTCGTCGTAGAGGCTCCCGATTTTTCCGGAAAGGAAGCCATGCGCGCCGGCGTACTCGCCGTGGTCCGACATGAACATGATCACCGTGTTGTTCTGCACGGAAGCAGGCAGCTGCACAAAGGTTTGCAGCACCTGCCCGATCGCGCCGTCCGCGGCCTGCATGATCTGGGTGTAGGAATCGAGGCTGCGCTGCCAGTAGCTGTACGGCGCCAGGCCGATGCCATACGAAGCCCCGGGGATTGGGGGGTATGGGGCTGGAGGATAGGGCGCGACCGTGAAGCCCTGCTGCGCGGCGTCGTCTGCGGCGCCGCCCCAGACTGCCTCCTGGAACAGGCGGGTATAGGTCTGCGTCGACGGCTTGTTCGCGGCGATCTGCGCGCCTGTCTCCCAGTTGGGCGGAACAGCCGGGTAGCCGAGCGGTGGCGGGCTTTTGAGCGCGTTCTCGTCCCAGGACACCAGCGGTGTCTTGTCATACTCCGAGCCATACGGGCTGTACGAGTAGTAGGTGAAAGGCTCGTATGTCCCTCCCGGCGGGAACAGCCCGTTATAGGTCTGGAACTCGGTGCCGGCCCAGAAGAACTCCTTGTCGTGCGGGTTGATGAAGGAAACCGTCAGGCACCAGGGCGCTGCTTCAGCCCCATGCCGCTGTAGCCATTGCGCGCCCTGGGTCGCGATGTACTGGTCATTGTGGTAACCATCCTGCTCGTCGCCATACGCCCCCTGCAGGTTGGCTCCTGTCGGGTCGTAGTAGCTGAGGCCCTCGAAGCCGTAGGCCTCCAGCCTGCGCGTGCTCGCGGGCGGGATGGAGACGTGCCACTTGCCGGCATAGGGCGTGCGATAGCCGAGGTCCCGCAGGAGCTTGCCATAGGTTGGATAAGCCGGGTTCAGCCAGGGTTGCGGCGAAAGCTTGGAGTAAGGCTTGGCGAGGATTGTGTTGAGGAGCCAGCTCTGCTGCGAGTAAAGGCCCGTGATAATGGTGCCACGCGAGGGCGTGCAAGCACACGCCGCAGTGTAATGGCCTGCGAACTTCACCCCGTTCTGCCAGAGCTGGTAAAGGTTCGGCATGAACTGCTGCAAGAATTGGTCGACGCTGTTGATGCCAGCCGGGAACACGGTGGGGAAGCGCAACTGGTCCACCTTGATGACCAGGATGTTTGGCCGCGTGCCCTGGGCCGCGGCGATGCCCTGGAGATCCTGCGCCCTGGCTCGGCCTCCATCAAACACGCCAGGACCAAATGCGAAGCTTGCCGCTGAAGCCGCGGCCGCTCCTTTAACGAAAGAACGACGATCCACCATGTCCTCCTGTTTTCCAACATTCATAGCGAGCGGTGAAAGATCGTGGCTGCGTCTTCCATTCCTGGTGCTGCGCACTCGACTTTCCTCACGTCTCGGCGGCGGCTTTAGAGGACGAAGCCGAGTCAGTCACAGCGGCACTTTTTGGACCTATTTCGTTTTTGATGTGATGACAGTCTTGCGTCGGGGAAGCCGACTGGTTTCGCCAGCCATGAAGGCTTGTTCGAAAACAAGCGCGAGAACCAGACAAGAGATTTTTGCGGCCTCCGGAGCTTTACGGGCAAAGCCCGGCATGTGACGCTGTGGGCATTCCCATGGACGGTCACCGATCGGGGCACGAGATGGCAAGGCTGCCGATTGAACCGGACACGCTCGCGCTGGGCGAAACGATTGACGCGGTGCGATCTCATCCGCGCTTCCGGGACGCCATTCAGCGCGTGCTGGATGGAGCCAACACGCTGTACGATGGCAACCGGTTGCTGAATCGATTCATGAACGACCGCGGCCGCCTGATCGGCGGCATGATTGCCCTCTATCTCCACGTTTATTCGCTTTCCGAAGCCAATGAGCCTGGCTTCACCGTTCGCCGCTTCCAGGCCTTTTGCGTGCAATGGAAGCTCTGCAGCTTTGGCCGGGCGCGCGCCCTGCTGACGTTGATGTTCTTCGCGGGGTATCTCACGCCCATGCCGAGCCTGTCGGACCGGCGGCAGCATCGGCTGGTCCCGACACAGGCGCTGATTGAGCTGCAGCGGCGCAGGTGGCAGTATCAGTTCGAGGCGATGGCGCTCGTGTCGCACGAAGGAAACAGGGCGCTGATGGTTTGCCACCATCCAGGGTTCATCCCTGCGTTCTTGCTCCATCTCGGCTCTAGCTATGCAGCCGGCTTCCGGCTTCTGGACTACTCGCCCGAGCTGTCGCGCCTGGCTGAGAGCAACGCGGGCCTGCTCCTGCTCATGAACCTTTTCCTTTCGGCGGACGACGGCATGACGCCAGACGGGACGGCCGTGCCGATCTCAATTTCTGGGCTGTCCGCAAGGTTCGGCGTCGCCCGCGCCCATGTGCGGAGATTGTTCTCAGACGTGGCCGCCACCGGATTGGTCAGGCCAACTGGTGAAAGCACCACCGTGATCGTTCTGCCCCGGCTCGTCGACACCCTCGGCAACTTCCTGGCGGCGCTCTTCGCTCTCCTGGCGCATTGCGCAAGCGCCGCTGCCCGGGACATCGCGAGCGAACCCGACAGGCCGCCTGGATTTGACAGCATGCTCCCGCTCAACATCTGACCGCTGGCGTCAAGCGACCTTGTGCGCTGTCGTTGGTCCTGTCGGTCAGGCATTCGATCACAGGTGTCCGCTCCCGCTCCGCCCCTCCTGGCGCCGATGTCGGCTTGGTCTCTTCCAGCAACGCCTGGATAAGCTGATGCCCCTGGAAACGTGCCAGCCTCTCGCCCGCGTACGCCGCCTTGCCCATGCCCGCCACCTATCCATGTTGCCTTCGCAGGCATAGGTTCAAGCGGGTTCCAGCCAAGCTGTCGCAGTCCACCCAACCGCCGCCGGAGCAGACCGCATGACCCGACAAACCATC
>CAXTXZ010000235.1:5190-6305 GCA_964248015.1 uncultured Rhodopila sp.
GTCGAAATGGTGCTCCGCCAGCCAGATCGTGTCGTAGCCCAAGACGTCTGTCAGCCGAGCCTCTTGCAGGGTTTCGTCTATGACGCGGCCGTCGTCCTCGGCGGACATGCTGTCGGGAAACAAAAAGTTGGAGAACCTCATCCGGCGGCACCTTCCTGCTGCGCTGCAAGACCAAAGCATCCGACGCCCCGGCTTTGCAGGCAATGCCTCATTCTGGTACGAACCTCCACAACCGCCGCCGGAGCAAGCCGCATGACCCGACAAACCATCAGTTACGAACCCAGGCGTGCCGATTTCTCCATCCCGGTCCGCATCAGCCTGTATTCCGACACCCAAAGCAAGCCGTCCCCCGCCATGAAGCAAGCCATGCTGGAAGCCGAGGTCGGCGACGAGCAAGGCGGCTCCGACCCCACGGTCTGGGAACTCTGCGACCGCGCCGCCGCCCTGCTCGGCAAGGAGGCAGCCATGTTCCTGCCCTCCGGCACCATGTGCAACCAGGTCGCCCTCGCCACCCATTGCCGCCCCGGCGACGAGGTTCTGGCGCACGAGGACGCCCACATCCAGTCCAGCGAGGCCGGCGGCCCCGGCGCGATCGCCGGCGTCATGATCCAAGGCCTGCCAGGCGAGCGCGGCATCTTCAGCGCCGAAACCCTGCGCGAAGCCATCCGCCTGGTCTCCCGCTACTCCCCGCCCCAGCGGCTGGTGGAGGTCGAGCAAACCGCCAACAAGGGCGGCGGCGCATGCTGGAAGGTCGAGGAACTGAACGCCGTGGCCGAAGTCGCCCACGCCGCCGGCCTCCAGGTTCACATGGACGGCGCAAGGCTCCTAAATGCCGCCGTGGCCCTAGGCGTCGCCGCCAGCGACCTGACAGCGGGCTGCGATACCGTATGGCTGGACTTCACCAAGGGCCTGGGCGCGCCCCTAGGCGCGGTCCTAGCCGGTTCCCGCGACTTCATCGGCCAGGCCTGGAGATGGAAGCAGCGGCTCGGCGGCTCCATGCGTCAAGGCGGCATGAACGCCGCCGCATGTATCTACGCCCTGCGACACAACATCGATCGGCTGGCCGAGGACCACGCCAACGCCGCCGCCCTGGCCCGAGGCATGGCGCAGATCCC
>CAXTXZ010000236.1:0-2357 GCA_964248015.1 uncultured Rhodopila sp.
CGAATGGGGACACCGATGGGCTGTGGCCGGGACTGCGGCGCAGCCTGGCGCCGTTGTACAGCGCGATTGCCTCGACCGAGCCTTTGCCGGAGGCGGTGGCGCAGGCGATCATGCCGGTCCGGTCGTCGGTGTATGAAATCGGCAGCGTCACCGTGTATTACCGGTTCAGCCCGGACAACCGGTTGCTGATGGGCGGGCGCAGCGTGCAGCGCGATGTCACGCGGCCGGACACGCTGCGCTACCTGACGCGGTACGCGGCGCGGCTTTGGCCGGTGTTGCGTGATGTGGCCTGGACGCACGGATGGAGCGGGCAACTGGCGTACACGCCAGACCATTATCCGCATGTCCACGAACCGGATGCGAACGTTCTGGTCTGTTTGGGCTACAATGGCCGGGGCGTCGCCATGAGCTCGGCCATGGGCGTGGAACTGGCGCGGCGTGTCATGGGCGGGACGATCGACATGCCGATCACGTCAATCCGGGAGATGCCGCTGCACGGGCTATGGCGTTCGGGCGTGGCGGCACGGGTGGCGTATGGGCGCATCCGGGACATGCTTGGTTTGTAGGCGGGCCGCCTGTCTCCGCGCCATGGCGAGCAGGCCTTTTATCAGGCACCATCAGCACGTCGCCCGCGGGAAACTGCCTGACGGCCAGGCTTGACGTGGAGTTTGGGCACGTCTTTTGCTTGCGCTCCTCAGCACATAGCGACGAGGCGCCCGATGTCCGCGAAACCATTCCATCTTGCGTGGTTCCTGCAAGGCTCCAGCGTGCAGGCCTGGGGCGAGCCGTGGACGGGCCATATCGGCACGACGTGGGAGCAGCCGGAGCTGTTCCTGGACATGGCTCGTAGCCTGGAACGCGCCTGTTTCGATTACATCCTGTTGGAAGATTCTTCCTATGTTGGCGAAAGCTATGGCGGCTCGACCGAAGTCTACCTGAAGCATGCCGTCGCGGTGCCTCGGCAGGACCCGTCGGTGGTGGCGGCGCTGATGACGCAGGCGACCTCGCGCATGGGGATCGTCCCGACGTTTGGGACCTATGCCTATCCGCCATACCTGCTGGCTCGGCTGGTGGCGACGCTGGACCAGGTCTCGGCTGGGCGGATCGGCTGGAACATGGTGACCGGAAGCTCGGATTTCGCGGCGATGAACTTCGGGCTGAACGGCATGCCGGAGCACGACCTGCGCTACGACATGGCGGACGAGTACATCGACGTGGTCAACCGGCTGTGGGATTCGTGGGAACCGGGGGCGATCATCGCTGACCGCAAGACGGGCGTCCTGGTGGACCCGAGCAAGGTCCACACGGTGAATTACGAGGGACAGTTCTACAAGACTCGCGGGCCGCTGAACTCGGGGCCTGCGCCGCAGGGGCGCCCGGTGATCGCGCAGGCTGGCGGGTCGCCGCGCGGGCGGGAATTCGCCTCGCGGCACGCGGACACCATTGTTGCCCATCCGAAGGGCATCGATGGGATGAAAGCGTATCGCGACGATGTGCGGCGGCGGATGGCCGAGCACGGCCGCAATCCCGACAACTGCAAGGTGCTGTTCATGATCAACCCGATCATGGGGGAAACCGAGGCCGACGCGCAGGAGCGCAAGCGCCTTCGCGAAGCCCGCGCCGCCGCGTCCCTGCCGGCTCGGCTGGCGCACCTGGGCAAGCTGATGAACATCGACTTCGGCAAGATGGACCTGGATCAGCCGTTGCCGGAGCTTTCCACCAACGGCCACCAGCAGACGCTGGACCAGTTGAAGGCGCTGGCCCGTGGCCGGACGCTGCGGCAGACGATGGGGGACCACAATGTCACCGCCCTGTCGGTGGAACTGGTGGGAACGCCGGATTCCGTCTCGGCTCGCATGGGCGAGATCATGGAGGAGGTCGGCGGCGACGGCTTCCTGTTCTCGATGCCGAATGTCAGCCGCAAGCTGCTGGCGGAGATCGAGGATGGCCTTGTTCCCGCGTTGCAGGATCGCGGGCTGGTTCGTTCCGCTTACGGCCATAAGCAGTTCCGCGACAACCTGCTGGAGTTTTAGTTTCATGATGAGCCATTTTAGCCGCCGCACGGTCCTGGCCGCCGGATTGTCGATGCCGTTCATCTCCACGCGGGCGCGGGCCGACCTGCCGGATGTCCCGGCGCTTGCGGAGAAGCTGAAGGGCAGCGGCGAACTGCGCATCGCGACCTTTGGCGGCTTCATGCAGGAGGTGCAGAAGAAGGCGTATTTCGAGCCGTTCGAGAAACTGTCGGGCATCAAGGTGAACGACTTCGCCGGCTCGGACTTCACCAAGGTCAAGGCCATGGTGGACACCAACACCGTGCAGTGGGACCTGCTTCAGACCAGCCGGGGCGCCATCGCCAA
>CAXTXZ010000236.1:2457-5904 GCA_964248015.1 uncultured Rhodopila sp.
GACGTGGTGAAGTGGTGGGAAACCGGCGCGGTGCCGCCGCAGATGCTGACGGACCGGGAAGTGGTGATGGCCAGCGTCTGGAACGGCCGCATGGCGGCTTTGGAGAAAGCCGGCGTTCCGGCGACGATCAGTTGGGCGCAGGGGCTGTCGAAGCGGGATGCCTGGGGCATCCCGAAAGGGGCGAAGAACCGCGAGAACGCGATGAAGTTCATTGCGTTCTCAACGATGGCGGTGCCTCAGGCGCGGCTGTCGTCGATGATCCCGTATGGGTATGTGAATGACCAGTCGGTGAACTACTTGTCCGAGGCGCAGTTGGCGGTGCTGCCGAGCGCGCCGGGGATACGGTCGCAGCTTGTTCCTTACAACTATCAATGGTGGGTGGATAACCGGGACACCGTGGTTGCCCGGTTCAACAAATGGCTGCTGGGATGAAGGGCGCGGTTGTTTCCCTTGCGGCGCTGGAGAAGGACTACGGCACGGTTGGCGCGGTGCGGGGGGTTTCCCTGGATGTGGGCGCTGGGGAGTTCCTGACGCTGCTGGGGCCGAGCGGGTCGGGGAAGACGACGACGCTGATGATGATCGCGGGGTTTGAAAGCCCAAGCGCTGGGGATATCACCATCGATGGGCGCTCGGTGGTGGGGGTGTCGCCGCATAAGCGCAACATCGGGATGGTGTTCCAGAACTATGCCTTGTTCCCGCATCTGACGGTGACGGAGAATATCGGGTTTCCGTTGAAGCAGCGCGGCATCGGGCGGGCCGAGCGGGGGCGGATGGTGGCGCAGGCGTTGGACCTGGTGCGGCTGCCGGGTTATGGCGACCGGTACCCCCGGCAGTTGTCGGGCGGGCAGCAGCAGCGCGTGGCGCTGGCTCGGGCGATCGTGTTCAATCCCCGGCTGTTGCTGATGGACGAGCCGCTGGGCGCGCTGGACAAGCAGTTGCGGGAAAGCCTGCAACTGGAGATGCGGCGGCTGCACGCCGACCTGGGCATCACGTTCATCTATGTGACGCATGACCAGGAAGAGGCGCTGACCATGTCGGACCGGATCGCGGTGATGAACGAGGGACGCATCGCGCAGCTTGGCCGGCCGGAGGATCTGTATGACCGGCCGTGCAACCGGTTTGTCGCCTCGTTCCTGGGGGAGTCCAACTTTCTGCCGGGGATCGTGCATGGCTTCCAGGGCGAGGACATCGTTGTCGCGGCGTGCGGCGGCACGATGGTGCGGGCGGTCGCGGCGTCGCGTCCGGTGCAGGGCGACAAGGTGATGCTGACGATGCGGCCGGAGCGCATGCGGTTCGCCGACGGGGCGGCCACGCCGATGCTGAACCGGCTGCGGGCGACGGTGACCGAGGCGGTGTTCGCCGGGGAGCGCTGCCGCTATCTTCTGCAAGCGCCTGACGGCACGCCGATGGTGCTGAAGGAGCCTTCCGGTTCGGCGGTGCGGCGGCGCTTGGTGGGCGAGAGGGCCGAGGTTGCCTGGGCGGCGGCGGATACCGTCGTTGTCTGAGGCGGTCGCCTCCCCTGCCCTTCCCGCGATGCGGCTGAATTGGCGGTGGATGATGCCGAGTTTGCTGGCGGCGCCGCTGCTGGCATTCATGCTGGCGTTCTACGTCCTGCCGGTGCTGGCCATGCTGTTGCGCAGCGTGGCGGAACCTTCGTGGACGCTGGGCAATTACCAGGCGTTGTTCAGTGACACGGTCTTCCTGAACGTGTTCTGGACGACGCTGCGCACGGCCGTGGCGGTGACTTTGGGATGCGCGCTGCTGGGTTACCCGGTGGCGTTGACATTGGCGCGGCCTGGGCGAACGGCCTTGGTCGCGTTGATTGTCGTTTTGCTGCCGTTGTGGACCTCCATCCTGGTCCGCAGCTATGCCTGGATGGTGCTGCTGGGGCGGCGCGGGCTGTTGAACGAGGCGCTGCTGCATGGCGGGGTGATTGATCATCCGTTGCGCATGCTCAACACGCCGGTCGCCGTGCATGTCGCGATGATCCATATCCTGCTGCCATACATGATCCTGCCGATCGCCAACGCGTTGCGGCAGATCGACCCATCGCTGAGCAAAGCGGCGCTTGGCCTTGGGGCGACGCCGTACCGCGTGTTCCGCGAGGTTGTGCTGCCGCTTTCGATGCCTGGCGTGGCGGCCGGGGTGCTGCTGGTGTTCGTGCTGTCGCTGGGGTTCTACATCACGCCGGCGCTGGTTGGCGGGCCTCGGGACATGACGGTGTCCATGCTGATCGCGCAGCAGGTGGATCAGTTGAACTGGCCGTACGCGGCGTGCCTTTCGACGGCGCTGCTGGCGACGACGCTGGGGATCATGGCGGTGTTCCAGCGCTTGTTCGGCGTCGGCAGCGCGTTTCGGCTGGCGGCGCGATGACCGTCGGGCAGCGGCTGATGCGGGTGGTGGTGGCGCTTATCCTGGCAGTGATGATCGCGCCCATTCTTGTGGTGGTGCTGCTGTCGTTTTCCTCGGCGAGCTACCTGACGTTTCCGCCGCCTGCGCTTGGGGTGCGGTGGTACCGCGAGTACCTGGGCAGCCGGGACTGGCTGGCGGCGACTTGGCTCAGCCTGGAGGTCGCGGTGGCGGTGGTGGCGTTCTCCACCGTGTTGGGAACGGCGGCGACATTGGGATTGGCTCGGCTGCCCAGGGTGGCGCGGATGCTGGCGACGGGGCTGATCCTGTCGCCGCTGATCATGCCGGTCATCATTGTGGCGATCGGCGTGTATTACGCTTTTGCCCGATATGGGCTGGTGGGGACGCCGGTTGGGCTGGTGCTGGCGCATACCTGCCTGGCGGCGCCGTTCGTGGTGACGAGCGTGGGCGCCAGCCTGTCCGGGTTCGACCGGCGGCTGGAGATGGCGGCGCTGTCGCTGGGGGCGACGCCGTTCGGCACGTTCCGGCAGGTGACCCTGCCGCTGATCCTGCCGGGCGTGCTGGTGGGGGCGCTGTTCGCCTTCATCACCTCGTTCGACGAGCTTGTCGTGTCGCTGTTCCTGTCCGGCGCCAACGCCGTGACGCTGCCACGCCGGATGTGGGAGGATCTGCGCTATGCGCTTGATCCGACGATCGCGGCGGTGTCAACGCTGACCATCCTGGTGACGGTGGCGCCGCTGCTTTGGGCACGGTTTGGACGGTCGCGCTGAAGCAAATTGCAACCTAATACTCGTTGCAATGCAAAGTGATGGCGTCTAACTATTTTTTGAGATCATTTTAGAAAATAGGGACGCTATTGTATGTCAAAGAGGCAGTTTTGGCTCGCGCCTGTCGTGCTTGCGGCAGTGGCGAGCGTTGCGGGAGGTGCAACGACAGCGCGGGCTGCGAATCTTGTCACCAATGGCAGCTTTGAAGCCGATGGGGGCAGTTTCTGGAATTGGTCCACCACGGGGACATACGGGAGCGGACCAGGCAAGGGTCCGCAGATCATTACGACAGATGGCGTGACGCCAGGGC
>CAXTXZ010000236.1:5914-6304 GCA_964248015.1 uncultured Rhodopila sp.
ACCTAATACTCGTTGCAACGCAAAGTGATGGCGTCTAACTATTTTTTGAGATCATTTCAAAAAATAAGGACACCATTGTATGTCAAAGTCGCATTGGCTCGGGGCTATCATGCTTGCGGCAGTGGCCAGTATCGCGGTTGACGGAACGAATGCGCGGGCTGCGAACCTTGTCATCAATGGCAGCTTTGAAGCCGATGGGGGCAGCTTTCAGCATTGGTCCACCACAGGGACATACGGGAGCGGACCGGGCAAGGGGCCGCAGATCATTGCAACGGATGGCGTGACGCCAGGGCCGTATGGCGATGTGATCAAGGCTGATCCGTTCACCAGCAGCCCGGATGCCTCGGGCACCCACGCGGCCTACTTTGTGGATGACAATGCGAATGAGCA
>CAXTXZ010000237.1:0-6294 GCA_964248015.1 uncultured Rhodopila sp.
CCCCACCGACGACCTTCTCGGCCTGATCCGCGTCGCCGCGCCGCTGGAAGCCGCCACCGCCTGACGCCATGCGGGCGAACGCATCGCCAAGCGTTCGCCCGCGCCGCCATGGGCTTTGATTGAATGTCGCTGGGATTCCGGCGTGGATTGAAGTCCGTCTCGTGGAAGCTCTGATGCCAAGGTTTCTGATGCCGGCGCTGTTCCGCCCGGCCAAGTCCCGGTGCTGCATGACCTATGGCTGGTGCTGGAGACAGGTCGCTCATGACGCAGAGCGCGCAGAGGGGACGCAGAGCGCGCAGGGAAGAAAGCCGGCGTCCATAACCCAGCCTGCAAGAACTTCGAGGCAAGCTCGGCTGCGCGGCTCCTTGTAAAAGAACGTGATGCGTAAAAGGACGTGATGCGGTCACGCCGCCGGTTGTGGTGAGGGATGTCGGTAGACGAGATCGCCAGGGTCCTGCTTCGGCGCATCCGGGTCGAGGGTTGCACCGAGACGTTCGGCGACCGCGGCCGACCGATGGTTCTCCGGATGCACGTAGCTCACCAGGCCATCCAGCCGCAATGCGCGCATGGCCCAGTCCCGCAGCGCCATCGCTGCCTCAGTCGCGTATCCCCATCCTTCGTGTCCTTCGTAGAGTTGCCACCCAAGCTCTTTCTCCGGAAATAAAGGCCCATGGTTGATGCCGACTTGTCCCACGCACTCGCCTGTAACTCGTAGATCAACCATTAGCCCGCCGTGACCGAACAACTCCCAGCACGCGACATCGTGGCAGAACAGGCCCCATGCCGTCCGTTGAGTATAGGGGCCGCCCATATGATTTGCGCGCGGGGAGGCAAGAAGCCGGGCATAGGCCGGAAAGTCGTCGGCGGCAGGTGCCCGGAGGATCAGGCGTCCAGTTGCCAGCGTTGGGATGGTTTGCAAGGGCATTTAGGACACTTAGGGATGGCTATGAAGGGTGTCTCAATATGAAACGCTATCAAACTGGTTGTTGTCGGTCATATAGCCCACGATGTTATCAGCTAAGGATGTCCGTGCGGAACTCAACCGTAATGGACTTTCTCTGCGCCCTCTGCGTCTTCTCTGCGCCCTCTGCGTCGAAATGTCTTATGATAGGATACCACGTCCGGAAAAAGCATGTGTCAAAAGACAGCCAGCGTCTCGTGGTCCAAAACCGCATTTCGACGAAATCCTTGGCCCCAAGAGGATGGCGCCCATTACGAGCGGCATGATGTCGGGCAACGCATGGGGCGCCTTGCCGAGCTGACGCAGATCGTGGAGCGCCAAAGTGATCGAATAAGCTTGGCCATTAGGAAACCTTCGTACCAGAAGCTTTCTTTGGATAAGACTTTCCCATGCGCCGCAAACCAGGCCGTTCAAGCGCTCGCCCGCGCCGCCAAGGGCAGCCGAGCCAAATCCCGTGGCATAGCCCTTGCACCTCCTGGCACAGGGTGCGCTCACGCGCACGCCGTCACGAACTGACAGAAGGCAAAGCATGACACTTTCCAGGCGCGGCCTCCTCGCGTCCGCGGCGGGCGCCGCCGCGTTGCCGAACCTGCCCGCCACCGCCGCCGCGCCCCAGGTGCTGCGCATCGGCATGACCGCGGCCGACTTGCCGACCACGCACGGCATCCCGAACAACGGCGGCGAGGGCTTCCGCTTCCTCGGCTATCCCGCCTATGACTCGGTGATAAACTGGGACTTCACCCACACCGACAAGATCGCCGACATCACGCCCGGCCTGTTCACCGCCTGGCGCATCGACGAGGCCAACCCGCTGCGCTGGATCTGCGACGTGCGCCAGGGCGTGAAGTTCCACGACGGCAGCGACTTCAACGCCGACGCGGTCATGTTCAACTTCGGCCGCATCTTCGACGACAAGTCGCCGCAGTACGACGCGCCCGCCGCGCCGATCGTGCGCGCCACCGTGTCGATGATCGACAAGTTCGAAAAAGCCGACGACAAGACGGTTGTCATCACGACGAAATACCCGTTCAGCTTCCTGCCCTACCTGCTGACCCGCATCCTGATCGCCAGCCCGGCGCAGTGGGAGGCCACCGGCAAGAACTGGGCGTCGTTCGGCAAGAACCCCTCCGGCACCGGCCCGTTCAAGATCACCAAGGTCGTCCTGGGCCAGTACGCCGAGATGTCGCGCAACGAGGGCTACTGGGACAAGGCCCGCATCCCCAAGCTCGACAAGATGGTCGTCTACCCGATGCCCGAGGCGACCACACGCGTCGCCGCGTTGCGCTCGGGCCAGGTCGACTGGATCGAGGTGCCGCCCGCCGACACCATCCCCTCGCTCAAGGCCGCCGGCCTGGTCATCAGCCTTTGGCCCTACCCGCACACCTATCCCTACGCCCTCAACTGCACCGAGGGCTCGCCCTTCAAGGACGAGCGGGTGCGCCAGGCGATCAACTACGCGATCGACCGCGACGGCCTGTGCGCCATGCTGAACGGCACCGGCAGGCCGGCGATTGGGCTTTACCCGCCGGAGGACCCGCTGTTCGGCACGCCGAGGAACCGCTACAGCTACGATCCCGCCAAGGCCAAGGCGCTGCTGGCCGAAGCCGGCTACGGCCCCAACAACCCGTGCAAGGCGAAGATCATGATCTCGACCTCGGGATCGGGCCAGATGCTGCCGATCCCGATGAACGAGTTCATGCAGCAGAACTTCGCCGCCGTCGGCATGCAGGTCGACTTCGACGTGGTGGAGTGGGGCACCATGCTCGTCGCCGTGCGCAGCGGCCCGAAGGCGCCGCAGTCGCCCGGCGACGCCGGCGTCAACATCAGCCTGAGCTTCCCCGATCCGTCGTGGATGTTCCGCTACTACGCCAAGGACAGCTACTCCCCGGTCAACTACAACTGGGGCCACTGGGACAACCAGGCGGCGACCGACCTGCTGAAGCAGGCGCAGGCAAGCTTCGACAAGGCCACGGAGGACAAGCTGCTGGCGCAGGCCCACGCCATGGTGGTCGATGGCGCGCCGTGGCTGTTCATCGTGCACGACCTCAACCCGCGCGCGCTGTCGAAGAAGGTGACGGGTTTCAAGCCGGCGCAAAGCTGGTATCAGGACTTCACCCAGATCAGCATGACATAAAAGGCCAACAGGCACGATGCAACGACGAGACCTCCTGACCGGCATCGCCGCCGCCGCGGCCCTGCCGTCGCTTCCCGTGGCCGCGGCCACCGGCGGGACGCTGCGCATCGCCATGACCGCAGCCGACCTGCCGACCGCGCACGGCATCCCGAACAACGGCTTCGAGGGTTACCGTTTCCTCGGCTACCCGCCCTACGACGGCCTGGTCAACTGGGACCTGCGCAACAACCCCGACAAGCCCGCCGACATCACGCCCGGCCTGTTCACCGCCTGGAAGGTGGACGAGGGCAACCCGCTGCGCTGGCTGTTCACCGTGCGCCAGGGCGTGAAGTTCCACGACGGCTCCGACTTCAACGCCGACGCGGTGATCTGGAACCTGCAACGCGTCTACGACGAGAAGTCGCCGCACTACGACGCGCCCGCCGCGCCGATCGTCAAGGCCGCCGTCTCGATGGTTGACGCCTACGAAAAGGTCGATGGCCAGACGATTGCCCTGACGACGAAGTACCCCTTCAGCTTCCTGCCCTACCTGCTGACCCGCGTGCTGATGGTCAGCCCGGCGCAGTACGAGGCGGTCGGCAGGAACTGGGCGGAGTTCGGCAAGAAGCCCTCCGGCACCGGCCCGTTCAAGATCACCCGCGTCGTCCCCGGCCAGTTCATCGAAATGATCCGCAACGACGACTACTGGGACAAGGGCCGCATCCCCAAGCTCGACAAGCTCGTCGTCAGCCCGATGGCGGAGGCGACGACCCGCATCGCCGCGCTGCGCTCGGGCCAGGTCGACTGGATCGAGGTGCCAGCCCCCGATTCCATACCGTCCCTGAAGGGCGCCGGCTACACGGTCAGCCTGTGGCCCTATCCGCACACCTGGCCCTACTGCCTCAACACGGAAGAAGGCTCGCCCTTCAGCGACGCGCGGGTGCGCCAGGCCGCCAACTACGCGATCGACCGGGAGGGCCTGTGCGCGCTGCTCAACGGCACCGCCAAGCCCGCTGTCGGCCTGTATCCCTCCGGCAACCCGCTGTTCGGCGACCCGACGCAGAAATACGGCCACGATCCCGCCAAGGCCAAGGCGCTGCTGGCGGCGGCAGGCTATGGCCCTGGCAAGCCGTGCAAGGCGAAGATCATGATCTCGACCTCCGGGTCGGGCCAGATGCTGCCGATCCCGATGAACGAGTTCCTGCAGCAGAACTTCGCCGCCGTCGGCATGGACATCGATTTCGATGTCGTCGAGTGGGGCACCATGCTGGTGGCGATCCGCAGCGATCCCAAGTCGCAGCAGTCGCACGGCGTGCAGGGCATCAACATCAGCCTGAGCTCGGTCGATCCGTCCACCATGTTCCGCTACTACGCCAAGGACAGTTTCTCCCCTGTCAACTTCAACTGGGGCCACTACGACAATCCGGAGGTGACGGCGCTGCTGAAAAAGGCGCAGGCGACCTTCGACAAGGCGGAAGAGACAAGGATGCTGGCCGACGCCCACGGCAAGATTGTCGATGACGCCGCCTGGCTGTTCATCGTCCACGACCTGAACCCTCGCGCGTTCTCCAAGAAAGTCCAAGGCTTCAAGCCCGTGCAAAGCTGGTTCGTGGACTTCACCCAAATCTCCATGGCCTAAAGCCATGGGATCAAAGGAGGCGTCGCCCCCTTTGCGGGCGCGGGCAGAGCCCGCCCTGGTCCAGATAGATCGAATAGGCTCCGAAGGCGACGGCATGGCCCGCCTCCCGGACGGCACCCCGCTCTACATCCCCCGCCCCCAGCCCCGCGCACAGGTCGTCGCCCGCCCCCCAGGGGGCAAAGCCACCGCGGAGCGCATAGAACACCCCAGCAGCGCCAGGGTATCCCCTCCGTGCCAGCATTTCGGCCGCTGTGGCGGCTGCGTCCTGCAACACTGGCGCGACAAGGAGTACCAGGCCTGGAAAAGCGGCCTGCTGTCCCAAGCGCTTCGCCAGGCCGGCTTCACGCCGCCCGAGGAACCAAGCCTCCTGCCCGGCGCGCCAGGCGAGCGGAGGCGCATGGACTTCGCCGTGCAACGCGCCAACGGCCGGATCATCCTGGGCCTGCACGCCCTGCGCTCGCCCGAAATCGTGGACATCACGCACTGCCTGATCCTGCACCCCAAGCTGATGGCCTTGTTGCCGCCGTTGCGCGCCCTGCTGCGCCGGGTTTCGGCCATTCGCCGCCAGGCGTCCGTCGTCATCAACCTGCTGGACGCCGGCCCCGACATGCTGCTGCGCACCGACGGCCGCCTGTCATTCGACGACCGCGCCGCCCTGGCCAGCTTCGCCGCGACAAACGGCCTGCCCCGGATATCCTGCGCCGAAGCCAAAGCCAGCCCCGAGACCATTGCCCTGCTGCGTCCCCCGGCCACCACGATGTCCGGCGTCCCCGTCCGCCCGCCGCCTGGCGCTTTCCTGCAAGCAACGGCCGCCGGCGAGGCGGCCATCATCGACGCCGTGCTGCGGGCGCTGCCGCCCAAGAGGACGGCCAGGGCGCGGGTCGCCGAACTCTACGCCGGCTGCGGCGCCCTGACCTTCGCCCTGGCGAAGACCGTTCGGGTGTCCGCGTGGGAGGGCGACCCCGCCGCCGTCGCCGCCTTGAGGCAGGCAGCCAACCAGAACGGGCTGGCCGGACGGGTCGAGGCCACGCAGCGCGACCTCGCGCGCCAGCCGCTGTCGGCCAAGGAACTGGCCGGTTTCGCCGCAATCGTGCTGGACCCGCCGCACGCCGGAGCAGCCGCCCAGGTCCCCCACATCGCGGCGGCAAGGGCGCCAACCGTCATCTACGTGAGCTGCAACCTGGCCACCCTGGCAAGGGACGCTAAAACGCTCCACGCCGCCGGCTACGCCCTGACGGCGGCCACCGCGATCGACCAGTTCTTATGGTCCGCGCGCCTGGAAAGCGTCTGCGTCTTCCAACGCGGCTGACGCTTGGGCATCACGCTGGGTTTGTCGTCTCCCCGTCCTCCGCCCAAACCGTTGTCGTAATTTGCGAGGCGGCATTCAGTGCGACGGTTTGACATCTCAAAACACTGGTTTTACGGAGCTTTCGGGTGCGTGTGCCTTCTGAAATACCAATTCCTATAGCGGATCGCCGTAAGGCCGAGAGGTCTGGAGGCGTGAATCTGCTTAGAATACAATGAGCTACAGCGCATCGGAGTCTCGATCAGACTGCGATGCGCTGTAGGCAAGGCCATTAT
>CAXTXZ010000238.1:0-6275 GCA_964248015.1 uncultured Rhodopila sp.
GGGCACGCTTTCCCGGACGAACGCCCGACGATCCGCGATATGCGCCAGGGCCTGCAAATGCAGGTGCTCAACCTTGCTGAGCCCAAGCGCGCGAGCGAGCGCGTCGACCGTGGTGGGCGAAGGCTTGGCCGCCCGCCCCTGCTCCAGGCGAACGTACCAGTCGATGCCGATGCCCGCGAGTTCGGCGACTTCCTCGCGCCTGAGGCCCGGCGTCCGGCGTCGCCGCCCATTGCCGAGGCCCACCGCCTCGGGCCTCAGCTTCTCCCGTCGCGACCGAAGGAAGTCGCCGAGGCCAGTTTGGTTCAGGTCGGTCATGGGTTGCTCTCTCGGCAAGGGGGGATCAGCCAGTCCCAGGATAACGCAAGGCCTGAATGAGCGGGTCAAGTCCTGCGATAATGGCCTCGTCCCGATGGAGTGACACTATCATGAAAGCTGCGATCCTGAAGGCGTTTGGCTCGCCCCTGAGTGTGGAGACCTTGCCCGACCCGGTCCTGGGAACAGGCGAGATCATCGTCGATGTCGTCGCGGCCGGTGTGCTGCCCTACATGAAAGAGGTCTTCAGCGGCGAGCGGAAGTACATGCTCACCCTGCCCGTGGCGCCGGGCGCGGGCGCAATCGGACGGATCCGCGCCGTCGGGCCGGACTCGACGCGGCTGGCGGTGGGCGACTGGGTGACCTGCGATCCGACCGTGCGGGCGCGGGACGATGCGCTGACGCCCGACATCACGCTGCAGGGCCTGAGCGCCCGCGGCGAAGGCGGCCTGCGCTTGCAGAAGCGCTTCCACCACGGCTCCTACGCCGAGCAGATGCTGGTTCCCACCGAGAACGTCTTTCCGCTCGGCGCCATCGACCCCGAGGAAGCCGGCCGGTGGTGCGCGCTCAACCTCCTGTTGGTGCCATTCGGCGGGCTCCTGGCCGCAAATCTCAAGGCGGGAGAAACGCTTCTCGTCAGCGGCGCGACCGGCAACTTCGGCAGCGCCGGCGTTGCCGTCGCCCTGGCCATGGGCGCCGGCTGCGTCGTCTGTCCCGGACGCAACGCAACGATGCTGGAAGAGCTGAAGCGCCGGTTCGGCTCCCGTGTTCGCACGCTCGCGCTGACCGGCGACGAGGAAGAAGATCGTCAACGCATGAAGCAGGCCGCGCCCGGCCCGATCGACTGCGTCCTGGACCTGCTGCCGCCCTCAGCCCCCGCGAAGGCGGCGCGCGCCGCCGCCATGACGGTGCGGGAATACGGCAGGGTCGTCCTGATGGGCGGTGTCGGCATGTTGGGGGGCGATGACCTGGCGCTGCCCTATCCGTGGATCATGCGCAACTGCGTCACCATCATCGGCCAGTGGATGTACCCGCCCAAGGCCAACCTTCGCCTGATCAACCTGGTACGCTCCGGGCTGCTGGACCTAAGCCATTGGAAGGTCACAAGCTTCGGCCTGGACGACGCCAACAAGGCGGTTGAACAAGCCGCCGAGGATGGCCCCTTCAAAAGGACCGTGCTTCGGCCGCGGGAACAGGCGCGTTGACATTCGCTCCGCCGGCGCGAGCCCAACAAACGCAATCATTGTTCAACCAGGGGATCTCAATCATGCCGTCCACTCGGATCAAGGCGATCACGGTCGATCAGGGCGACGCTGGCCGGCTTGCCGTTCGCGAGGCAAGCCTGGGGCCGGCGGCGTCCGGCGAGGTCACCGTCCGCGTCACCGCGATTTCGCTTAATCGCGGCGAGGTCAAGCGCGCGCTCACGGTCACTGAAACCGGAACCACGCCCGGCTGGGATTTCGCCGGCGTCGTCGAGCAAACCGGCGGAACGCCAGGCGCCCCGGATGTCGGAACCCGCGTCGTCGGGCTCCTGCCGGTCGGAGCGTGGGCGGAACGCGTGCACGCGCCGCTGCATTCGCTCGCCGTCATCCCACAGGGCGTCACGGACGCGCAGGCGGCAAGCCTGCCGGTCGCCGGCCTGACGGCGCTGCACGCCCTGCGCAAGGGGGGCCTGCTCCTCGGACGCAAGGTCCTGGTCGATGGCGCCACGGGAGGCGTGGGGCAGGTCGCGATCCAGCTCGCCGCCGCCTCCGGCGCCCAAGTCTACTCGCACATCCGCCGGCAAGGGCAGCGCGCCATGGTGGAGGCGTCAAGCACAGGCGGCGTCATCGTGGGAGACACCCTTGAGGCGGCGCGCGCGTCCGGGCCTTTCGACTTTATCCTCGACTCGGTCGGCGGTTCGGCGCTCTCCGCCGCCTTGACGATGCTCAGGCAAAATGGCGTTTGCGTCACGGTTGGCGTGACCGAGGGCGCGCCTGTCTCTTTCGACAGCGCGGTGTTCCTGCGGACTTCGGGCGCGTCCCTGCACTCGATCGTCCTGGGTGACGACATCGCGGCAACCGAGCCGGCCGCGGACGGGCTGGCGCTCCTGCTTCGTCTCGTCGAACAAGGCGCGCTGAAGCCGAGCATCGGCGTTGAGGCGCCGTGGACCGACATCGCCACGGTCGCGCGGCAGCTCGTTGATCGTGCCTTTGCCGGCAAGGCGGTGCTTCACCTTCCGAGCTGACAGCCGCCACAAGCCCGGTCGCCTGATCAACGAATCGAAAGTCGCCTGAAAGGATGAGCACATGCTGTATCACATCACCTTCTCCATGAATCGCCCGGCGCTCGTCGCCGCCGGGGAGATGGTGACGAAGGTCAGGGAGGCGGAGGTCGAACGCGCCATGTCGTCGCAACGGGCGGGCCGGCTGATCGGGTTGTGGCGTCGTGCCGATGGCAACGGCGTGATCTTCATTCTCGACAGCGAGTCGCACGAGGCGCTTCATGAGGAGCTCAGCTCCCTGCCGATGTTCCCTTACGTGAGATCGGTCGACGTGCTCCCGCTCCTCCCCTATCCGGGATTCCCGGAGTTCGCGAAGGCGCGGCAGCCGGATGCGGCCTGAAGGAGCGCAACGGAAGCAAGGGACCGCCGCGACCCTCCCCCGGCCGGGTTCACGGGAACGGGCCGCATCGGCGCCAGATCAGAAAACGGGAGACATCCATGCCAGACAACCCTCGCATCACGGTTTCGCTCATCCTCAACGGGCGGCGCACCGAGGTGTCCGTCGCGCCCTGCGCCACGCTTCTCGACCTTCTGCGTGACGAACTCGGCCTGACGGGAACCAAGAAAGGCTGCGACATGGGCGCCTGCGGGGCCTGCACGGTGCTGGCGGGGGGCCGCCGGATCAAGTCGTGCCTGGCGCTCGCGGCCTCCTGTGACAGCGAGGCGATCACGACGATCGAAGGCATCGGCTCGCCCGACGACCTGCATCCCTTGCAGGCCGCCTTCATCCGCCACGACGCCCTGCAATGCGGCTACTGCACGCCCGGCCAGATCATGTCCGGCATCGCTCTCCTGGCGGAGAAGCCTCGGGACGCGGCGTCGATCCGAGAGGGCATGAGCGGCAATCTCTGCCGGTGCGGCGCCTATCCCAACATCGTCGCGGCCCTCGCCGAAGTGGCGGGACTATGAGCGGGCCAGCCTTCGCCTACTCCCGCGCCGCCGACGTCGGCGACGCCCTGATCAAGGGCGCGCGGCCCGGCGCGGCCTTCGTCGCCGGCGGCACCGACCTGATGCAGCTCTGGAAGGCCTCGATCCAGACGCCCGCCGAAGTGGTGGACATCTCCCGCCTGCCCCTGCGCGAGGTGGATGTCAGTCACGGCACGCTGTCCCTCGGGGCCTTGGCCAAGCTGAGCGACGTCGCGCGCGAGCCGCGGGTGGCGCGAGACTATCCCCTGATCGCCGACGCGATCCTCAGCGGCGCCAGCGGGCAGGTGCGCAACATGGCCACGGTCGGCGGCAGCCTGCTCCAGCGCACCCGCTGCGCCTATTTCCGCACCGAGGGACTCGCCTGCAACAAGCGCGCGCCGGGCTCCGGATGCGGCGCCCTGGCCGGCGAGAACCGCGCCGCCGCCTTGTTCGGAACGAGCACGGCCTGCGTGGCGAGCCATCCCTCCGATCTGGCCGTCGCGCTCGCTGCCCTGGATGCGGAGGTGGAAGTCCTGGGTCCACCGGGAAACCGGCGCTTGAAACTCACCGACCTTTATCGCCTGCCCGGCGAGATGCCGGAGCGCGACACGACGCTGGCGGCGGGCGATCTGGTCATCGGCGTGCACGTCGGCGACGCCGCCCGCTTCGCCCCTCGGTCGATCTACCTGAAAATCCGCGACCGCGCCGCCTTCGAATTCGCGGTCGTCTCGGTGGCCGCCGCCCTGCGCCTGGAAAACGGGGTGATCACCGAGGCTCGGCTGGCGGCCGGCGGCGTCGCGCCCCGGCCCTGGCGCCTCGCCCACAGCGAGGCCGCCCTGCTTGGCCGCCCCCCGGATGCACGGGCCTTCGCCGCCGCGGCCCGCCTCGCCGTCGAGGGCGCGCGTCCCTTGCGGCACAACGCCTTCAAGGTCGAGTTGCTGCGCCACGCCGTCATCCGCGCTCTTGAGACGATTGGGACGAAACATGACTGATGATCCGGCGCCGCGGCTCGAAGCCGCCCTGAAAGTCACGGGCCGGGCCGTGTACCCCGGCGAAACACCGGCCGAACACATGCTGCACGCCGTCCTGGTGGAGGCGGCGGTCGGCAGCGGCAAGGTGCTCGCCGTTGACGCGGAGGCAGCCCGGCTGACGCCTGGCTTCGCCGACTTGGTCTCTTACGCGGAAGCCGCTTCCCTGAGCCCGTCAAGCGCGACGGCGCTGATCCGCGAGCCGGTCATCCACTTCCCCGGCCAGCCCGTTGCCCTGGTCGCCGCCGAAAGCCTGCTCGCCGCCAGGGCCGCCGCCCAGGCGGTGAAGGTCGAGTACGAGGCCGGACCCGTGGTCACGTCGCTGGACGACGCGCTGGACCAGGCCTACACGCCGGCGATGGCGGGCTGGATACCGGCCGAGAGCCGCCGGGGCGACGCCGCGTCCGCGCTGGCCGGCGCCGATCTTGTCGTCCGCCGTCATTACGAGACGGCGGTCAACAACCATCATCCGCTGGAGCCTCACGCCGTGGTCTGCTCCTGGGAGGGAGAAAAGGTCACGGCGCACACGAGCGTGCAGGGCATCTTCGGCACGCGGGACGTCATCGCCCACGCCTTCCGGCTGCCCGTTGAGGATGTGCGGGTGGTCACCCGCTTCCTCGGCGGAGGCTTCGGGTGCAAGGGGCCGCTCTGGTTCCCGTGGATGATGCTCGCCCTGCTCGCGGCCAAACGGACCGGCCGCCCTGTCCGCCTCGAACTGACCCGCGCCCAGCTCTTCACCCTGGTGGGGCGCCGGGGGGAGACGCGGCAGGATCTCGCCATGGGGTTCGACGCGACGGGCCGACTGGCCGGCATCGAGCATCACGTGCTGGCGCAAACCTCGACGCACGCGGAGTTCTCCGACACCACCGCCTCAATCTCGCGCTGGCTCTATGCCTGCCCGAACGTCACCACCGGCCACCGGCTCGCGCGGACCAACGAGCCGCAGCCGATCCCCATGCGCGCGCCCGGCACCGCGCCCGGCACCTTCGCCGTGGAATCGGCCCTGGACGAAGCCGCCACGGCGCTCGGGCTCGACCCTGTCGAACTGCGGGCGCGCAACTACGCCGGCCATGACCAGGACGCCGGCCGGCCCTGGACCAGCAACAGCCTGCTCGAATGCTACCGGATCGGCGCGGAGCGGTTCGGCTGGGCGCACCGCCGCAAGGGCGGCGGCGTTGACGGCCGATGGAGAACTGGCTCCGGCATGGCGAGCACGTTCTACTTTCAGCGGCGGCAAGCTGCCAGGAGCCGCCTCCAGCTCAATGCCGATGCGTCGCTCCTGGTCCAGTGCGGCACCCAGGACATGGGCTCGGGCACCTACACCGTCCTCGGCCAAATGGCGGCCGAGGCGCTCGGCGTGCCGATGTCGCAGGTCACCGTCGAGCTGGGCGACACCCAGTTGCCCGAAGGTCCGTTCTCCGGCGGAGCCCAGGTAACCCTGAGTCTGGCCCCCGCGGTGAAGATGGCCACCGACGAGCTGCGCGCAAAGTTGATTGAAATGGTCGTGGCGGACGAGGCATCCCCGCTCGCCGGGCAACCCCCCGACGATCTTGAGTTCGCCGATGGCCTGATCCGCGGCCGCTCGGGCAACGTCGCGGAGCGCCTGACGGACCTTCTGGCCCGGGGAGCGCCGAACGGCCTCGTGGCCGAGGGCTATTCCCCTCCGCCTGAAGCCATGACCCGCAGCGCCATGGGCCACGGCGCGGTGTTTGTGGAGGTCGGCGTCGATCCCGCGCTCGGCGAGGCGCGGGTTCGCCGTGTCTGCG
>CAXTXZ010000239.1:0-6263 GCA_964248015.1 uncultured Rhodopila sp.
CCAGAGCCGGAAGCGGCGGCCGAGGCTTTCCTCGAACCATCCATAGGTGTTGCGGCCGTGCTGGCGGTAATCGGCAAGCGGGGCCTCGATCCAGACGATCTTGCCGAAAACAGACGCGAAAAGCAGTTGCCATTGGTCGTGGCTCATGCGCTCGTTGGGCACGCTCGCGTCAAGGCTTTGATCCCACAGGTCCTGGAAGGCGAGCAAATCTCGCCGAAAGGTTTGGGTAAAGCCGTGCGAGACGAGCCAGGGGTGCGCGGTGAGGGGATCGAAGCTTTTCGGATGGCGCCCGGGCGGGGCCAACAGGCCGATGTATTGGCCATCCGACCTGAGGACGTTGGCGTTGTGATGGACGAGCAGGGTGTCCGGGTCGGTGTCGAACAGGGCCGAGACGGTGGCAAGCTTGGAGGGGTGCCAGATGTCGTCCTGGTCGCTGTAGGCGACAAGGGCGCCGGTGCAGAGGCTGGCGGCACGGCGGAAGTTTCCGCGAAAGCCAAGGCGGCTTGGATTGGGATGGAAGTGGACCGGGAACGGAGCCGTGGCGGCAAAGCTGGCGACAATGGCGCGCGTGTTGTCGGTTGAGCCATCATCTGTGATGACGAGTTCGGCAGGCAGGAGTGTCTGGGCAGCAAGGCTGTCGAGCTGGGTGCGGAGAAAAGGGCCTCCGTTGTAGGTCGCCATGGCAATGGAGACGCGCGTGGGGTTTTCGATGGTGGAGATGGTCATGCCTGTCTCATGCGGCGAGTCCGTTCCAGTGCGGAGCGTGCCAGGGCGGAGGAAGCGCTGCAAGCGTTTGATAACGACGCGACGCAAGGCGGGTTCAATGACAATGCCGCAGCCGAGAACGGCGCCGCCGGCCGCCCCGGCGCGGAGCAGCGCCCAGGGCAGGGACGGTTGGCTCAGCCATGCCAAGCCGTAGGCGATGAGCACAAGAAGCAGGGCTGGAACGAGACGGATCAGGTAGGTTGCGCGGCATCCGGCGAGCAAGAAGATGACAACGGCATCGACCGTGGTTCGCGTGGTCCAGGCCAGTGCCGCTCCGGCCAGGCCAAAGCTGTGGGTGAGACCCCAAAGGATGCCGACAAAGGGGACGATTTCGGCGGCATGAGCCTTCGCGCCAAGATCCGGGCGGCCTTGGCCTTGCAGCAGGATAAACGGGATAAAGGCGATGCCATTGAACCAAGCGCCGATCATCATCAACTGCGCGACGGCGGACGAGCGTTCCGCGAAGGCTGTGCCCATCCAGGCCTGCAAGAAGGGAGCGGCAAGCAGGATCGCTGGCGCGCAGATGGCGCCGAAACCATAAGCCAGCGCCACGACCGAGTGCTGGGCGAGGGCGGCGGCGCTGGCGGCGTCAAGGCGGGACAGACGGGGGAACAGGGTGCGCGCGAGGGCGCTTGCAACGATCTGGCTGCGCGTCGCAAGGCTCATTGGCACGGCATAGTAGGTAACCGCGGCGACGCCGAGGATTGAGCCGATCATCAACTGATCAAGGCTTTCGAGCAACGGGCTGAGCAGGTTGGTGACGCTGACCCAAGCGCCGTAGCTGAACAGGACACGGCCGCGGGCGCGGTCGAACACCCGGAAATCATGAATTTGCTCAATATGGACGACATAGATGACGATGGCGGCGACGGCCAGTAACCGGGCGATGAACGCGGCCGGAATGACGATGGCAAGGCTGGGGCCGAACACCAGGGCACAGGTGACCGGCGCTATCTGGCCAAGCGCGTTGCCTGTGGCCTGCAGGATGTTGGAGGCGAGGAAATGTTCGCGGCTTTCAATGGCGCCGATGCCGACGCCGGAAACGAGGGCAAGCGGAAGCATGCAGGCGATGTAGGGGAAGGCGGCGTTGAACTCGGCGCCGATGTCGGATGACAGGGGGAGGAACCGGCCGGCGGCCCAGTGGCCAATCAACGCAATGACAAGGCTGCCCAGGATGCCTAGGCCAAGGTTAAGATAGAATGAAGTGAGGATGACACGGTGCCGGTCAAGACGGTCACCGTCCGGGCGGAGCTTGCTGAGCGCATTGGCGGAAGCGCGGGAAAGGCCAAAATCGAGGAAGCCGAAATAGCCGAGCAAGATGAATATGATGGAGAGCACGCCATAGCGGGCGGCTCCGATCGTGTGAACATAGAGGGGAATGGTGACGAGAGCGACGACGATGGGGAGAGCGCTACCGATTGTGTTGTAAACAAAACTTGCCAGAAGGCTAGGGGACTTCATTCTGCTCGCTCGGCTAAGGGGCTGCGACGTTCTGCGGTCAAGCGTGGTTCTGCAAAAGATTTCTTGACGCGAGGTAAAGTGCAAGATTCGCCAGCGGAAAGCCTGTCACTGAGCTTCGGCCAGAGCGACGCTTTTCAAGAGCCTTGGGGACAGCCAATTCATCCCCGGAGTGAGCAACGGGAGCCGCTCAGGACGATCGCGGGTTGCGTCCTGATGTTCCGCCCCCTGTCCTGCCGCACAACATCGGAAGCACCATATTGATCACCGTCTTATCGTTTAGCAATGGTTTCGGCCGGAAGGGAATTTGTATTTGCAGAGGCATCTGCTTGAAAGGCAGACGAATGGTATTTAACGATTAGTCCATGAAGGGGTCATGACAACCTGGTTCTCCTGTGCCATGCGCTGTAAATACAGTGGCCTGGAAGAAACTTCATCCTTGATTTTGTATCTCTCCACAAGATGACTACGCAGCACATGAATGCGGATAGAACTTTTCAGGCTCAGCAGCAATTCTGGTGACTTCACATCGCCATGGCTGCCTCATGCCATCAGGTCGCGCAAAACTGGAAGAATTCGCCGCGATGTCTGTCTCAGCGATGACTTGCGTTGCTTTTTTGCAAGATAACAGCTTGTTCAGGTGATTGCGATTACTACGGATTCATGGACGAATGAGCTGCTTGTCAATGCACATGGGTAAGAAGTTTGCGGTTTGTGTCATTTGCGTGGGAGATCTTTTGAGATAGAGGCGTGACATCGCGATGGCAAGCGCCATTGGTACATCAGCCGGCGGCGGCTTCGACAATGAAACGACGGGTTTGTCTCGGGCAACCGCTTGAAACGGCGAGTGACCAACTGGAGCGCGAGACGAATTCAGATTTGCAGCACGCCTGTTGCCCAGAGGTTCCGTGGCCGAGCCGACTTCGCCTTGCCCTGACCAATTTCGACGGCGACGTAATTTGCCTTCTGGCGTCGCAGGAGAACAGGCAGGTGTTCCCCATGGCGCGTCGCAGTCCAGTTGGGACTGTGACGTGCCACGGCTCATTGTTTTCCAAGCATATTCATGCCTCCGAACCTTTCGGCCATCCGGCGATCCGCTATAATGAAGCCCAGCAGCTTTTTCGCCTATCGCGGCGCCCTCCTTCGGGACGTTGACTGGTTGTTCTCCGCTGGCCGGTCGGAATGCGGTTTCCGGCTGTCGCTGCCAATCGCATGGCCGAAAGCAGGCCCTGGCACGGCATGCGTTCCGGAGATTCAGGCCGCTCTTGCCGCTGGGCCGGCGCATCGCCACTTAGCTGTGTCATGCAGAACACCTTCAACGCCTCAGCCGACCCGATTGGGTGGCATGGCACCACCATCCTGTGCGTAAGGCGGGATGGCAAAGTCACCATGGCCGGAGACGGCCAGGTCAGCATGGGTCAAACCATTGTCAAGGGCAATGCGCGCAAGGTCCGCCGGATCGGCGCCGGGGGCGCCGTGGTTTCGGGATTCGCCGGCGCCACCGCGGACGCGTTCACCTTGCTGGAACGACTCGAAAGCAAGCTGGAGCGCTATCCGAACCAGCTTGAGCGCGCCTGCGTCGAGCTGGCGAAGGACTGGCGCACCGACCGCTACCTGCGCAGGCTGGAGGCGATGATGGCCGTGGCCGACCGCGAGCGCAGCTTCACCCTGACCGGCAACGGCGACGTGCTGGAGCCCGAGGATGGCGTCATCGGCATCGGATCGGGCGGCAACTACGCCCTGGCGGCGGCGCGCGCGCTGATGGATGTCCCCGGCCTTTCCTCGGAGGACATCGCCAGGAAGGCGATGAGAATCGCGGGCGAGATCTGCGTCTACACCAACGGCAACATCATTATCGAGTCGATCTAGATGGACGTCCCAACATACTCGCCGAGAGAGATCGTCTCGGAGCTTGACCGCTTCATTGTCGGCCAGGACGACGCCAAGCGCGCCGTGGCGATCGCCATGCGCAACCGCTGGCGCCGGCAGCAACTGCCGGAGGGCATGCGCGAGGAAGTCGTGCCCAAGAACATACTGATGATCGGCCCGACCGGGTGCGGCAAGACCGAGATCGCGCGCCGGCTGGCGAAGCTGGCCCAGGCGCCGTTCCTGAAGGTCGAGGCGACGAAATTCACCGAGGTCGGCTATGTCGGCCGCGACGTGGAGAGCATTGTCCGCGACCTGGTGGACAGCAGCCTGAACATGCTGCGCGAATCGAGCCGCAAGGAAGTCCAGGCCAAGGCCGAGCTGGCGGCGGAGGAACGGCTGATCAGCGCGCTGGTGGGAGAGGAAGCGGCGGCCGACACGCGCTCGAAGTTCCGCCGGATGCTGCGCAACGGGGAGTTCGAGCAGAAGGAGATCGAGATCTCCGTCGCGGAAGCCTCCGGCATGCCGATGGGGCAGTTCGACATGCCGGGCATGCCGCCGGGACAGGTGATCAACCTGGGCGAGATGATGAAGGGCCTGATGGGCAACCGGCCCTTGCAGAAGCGGCGCATGACGGTGGAAGCCGCCCGCCGCGTGCTGGAGGCCGAGGAAGCCGACCGGCTGCTGGACAACGAGCAGTTGACCAAGGACGCGGTGTCGCACGCGGAGAACAACGGCATCGTCTTCATCGACGAGATCGACAAGATCTGCGCGCGGACGAGCGAAGGGGGCTTCCGTGGCGGCGATGTCAGCCGCGAGGGCGTCCAGCGCGACCTGCTGCCGCTGATCGAGGGCACCACGGTCAACACCAAATATGGGCTGGTGAAGACCGACCACATCCTGTTCATCGCCTCGGGGGCCTTTCACCTGGCCAAGCCGTCCGACCTGCTGCCTGAGCTGCAAGGGCGCCTGCCGATCCGGGTGGAGCTGGCGTCGCTGAGCCGAGCGGACCTGCGGCGTATCCTGACGGAGCCTGAGCACTCGCTGCTGAAGCAGTACGCGGCGTTGCTCGACACCGAGAAGGTGACGCTGGATTTCCGGGACGACGCGGTGGATGCGCTGGCCGACCTGGCCTCGGACATCAACGACCGTATCGAGAACATTGGCGCGCGACGGCTGCACACGGTGCTGGAGCGGCTGCTGGAAGATATCAGCTTCACTGCCACGGACCGGAGCGGCGAAACCTTTGTGGTCGATGCGGCCTATGTGGCGGAGAAAGTCGCCCCGCTGGCGCAGAAAGGCGATCTGAGCCGGTTCATCTTGTAGGGCTAGGGTTGCAGGGCGGCGCGCCGGGGTGACAGGGCGCTGGCCTAGCTTGTCGGGTCGAAAGCAAGGCAGGGGTTGGCTGCGCCGCGCGGTGTCGCCGCTGCGTGGCGACTTGACGGCCGCCGTCGGCGTCAGCACATCCGCTACATGACCGATCCCTTTGTCCATCCCGAAGAGCCTTCCGCTTCCGACGCGATTGCCGCGATCAGCGATGATCTATCGCTGTTTGACGACTGGATGGAGCGTTACGAGTTCATCATTGGCATGGGCCGCAAGCTGCCGCCCTTTCCTGATGAGTGGACGAATGACCAGCACCGCGTTCCGGGCTGCCAGAGCCGCGTCTGGATGGAGGCGATCCCGCGCGAGGGCAAGCTGTTCTTCGCCGGGGCGTCGGATGCCGCGATCGTCTCCGGCCTGGTGGCGCTGCTGCTGCGGGTCTACTCGGGGCGGACGCCGCGGGAAATACTGGCGACTGATCCCATGTTCCTGAAGGACCTCGGATTGCTGGAGGCGCTATCCACCAACCGCGGCAACGGCATCGCCGCGATGGCGCGCAAGGTGCGGGAAGTCGCGGCCCTGCAACAGGGCGGCTGATTGTCGGCGGCCCTCCGCGTCGCCGCCTTCCTGGGAGCTTATTTCGCGGCGAATGCGGTCAACGCCTTCATGCCATTGTGGTTCGCGGACCGGGGACTGACGGCCTCGGCCATTGGCCAGGTGCTGGGGGCGGCGGCGCTGCTGCGGGTGCTGGCGGGACCGGGCTGGGGACGGGTGGCGGATTGGCTCGGGCGGCGACGGCCGGTGCTGTTCTTCGCCGCCTCCGTGGCGGCGTTGTTCGGCTTGTCCTATGT
>CAXTXZ010000240.1:0-1292 GCA_964248015.1 uncultured Rhodopila sp.
GAAGCAATCGCCGGCCGCTGTCGTATCGACCGCAGTCACTTTCCGGGCAGGCTCCTGCCATTCCGCCGCTAGGTCGGCCACATCGGCGCCCGCTTCGCCGCGTGTCAGCACGACCGCGACACCGCCCAGCGCGTCGCGCAAAGCCGCCGCCGTGCTGTCGCAGGCAAGATGGCGACCGAGCCACTGCCCTTCGGTCTCGTTCACCACCAGGACGTCAACGGAGCGCAAGGCCGCTTCGGGCAGTTCGGACGCCGGCGCCAGGTTCAGGATGATCCGCCCGCCCCTCGCGCGGGCGCGCATGATCAGCGCCGCCGTTTCCGAAGCCGGCACTTCCATTTGCAGGACAAGCGTGCCGCTGAGCAACGCATCCTCGACCTGGCTGGCGCGCGCCAGCAGGTTGGCGCCTGACCCGACAGCGATGGCGTTGGCGCCGCTCGGGTCAACCATGATCGTCGCGCAACCGGTGCTGGCGTCGGTTTCAATCGTTCGTGCCAAGTCCACACGCGCCTCGCGCAACAGGCGCAAGGCCGCTGATCCCAGGGTGTCACGGCCAACCGCGCCAGCCATCACCACGTCAGCCCCGTCACGCGCCGCGGCCACCGCCTGATTGGCCCCCTTGCCGCCCGGCTCTATCCGCGTGGAGGGGCCCAGCACAGTCTCGCCCGCACGGGGAAGCCGTGGCAGGCTGAATATCAGGTCGAGATTGATCGAGCCGAAAACAGTGATCATGTTGCCCCCGTCCGCCGCACCACCCGCTTCGCCGGCAGCAAGACCCGAGCGACTGTGCCGCGCCCCTTGACGCTGGTGAGTTCCAACCGCCCACCATGCAGCTCCGCCAGCCGGCCAGCCAGCGGCAGCCCAAGCCCGGTGCCCTCGAACGACCGCGACAGCGCGTTGTCAACCTGGCCGAACGGCTCAAGCGCGACCGCGATTTCCGCCTCGGTCATGCCGATGCCGCTGTCTGTCACCGACAGGATGGCCTCGTCCTCCGGCCCCAGCGTCACGGACAGGATGATCTGGCCGTCATCGGGGGTGAACTTCACCGCGTTGGACAACAGGTTGATCAGCACCTGAAGCAGCCGGGTGCGATCGGCGAACAACCGCGGCGGAACCTCCGGCAGCCTCAGGTCGAGCGTGATGTGGCGCGCCTCCGCCTGCGCGCGCACCGCGACAAGGGCGTTGCGGGCCAGTTCGGCGACCGGGAACAGGCTTTCCGTCAGCGTCGCCGTGCCCGACTCGATCTTCGAGATGTCCAGGATGCTGTTGATCAGGTCCAGCAGATGCCGCCCCGA
>CAXTXZ010000240.1:1392-6254 GCA_964248015.1 uncultured Rhodopila sp.
GTGCGCCGCCACACCTCGCGGATCAGCAGCGCCGTCATGATCGCCATCAACACGCTGGCGCCGGAACCCACCAGGCAGATAAGCCAGACATGGCCGCGGGCCGCGCCCAGCACGTCATCCATGTCCAAGGCGACAAGGACGCTCAGCGGGTAGCGCGCGAGGCGGCGGATCGTTACCAGCCGTTCGACGTTGTCGGCCTTGCTCCGGCGCACGTAGGCGGTCGTGTTGCCCGGCTGTTGATCAACGGGATAGGACGCGCCGCGCAGGTCGGTCCCGATGCCCACCGATCCATCAGGATGATCCCGGTCAAAGCCTGCCAGGACGGTGCCCTTGGCATCCGCGACAACAACCATGCCGCGCCGCCCAAGGTCGATTTCGCGATGCAGCGTCAGCAGGCCCGCGGGCCTGACCAACACGGTCGCCTCCCCGGCGAACCCGCCGTCCGGGTTTCGCAGGCGCTTGCTGATGACGACGCTGTTCGTTGGCCCGTCCTTGCTGAGATCGATGCTCAGGTCGTCCGACGGATCATCCCGGCGCCTGGTGAAACGCGCCAAGCTGGCATTGTCCGGCCCAGGATCCGGGACCAGGGTTGTGAACAGCAGCTTGCCGTCAGGTCCGACCAGCCTGACATCGCGCGCTGGATCGGCCAGGCCCTGAATGCCCTTCCCGAACTCCGCCCATCCTGCCTCCGGCGGCTCGGCATCAACCTCGTCTTGCACCCGCTTCAACGTGCCGCTGATCGAATTGAAGGTCAGCGTCAACTCGCCGGCCAGGGCCGCGATCAGGTTGCGCTCCTGCGTCTGCGCGGCGCCACGGGCCTGCCTGTATTCAGACCACAACGACCAGGCGATGAACGACCACATGCAGAGACCAAGAAACAAGGCGACGCCGGCGATCTGCCAGCTAGCCCGATGGGCCTGGTTTTCCGCCCTGCCCTTGGAAGCACGGACACGCCGCAAATCGGTTCCGGTGGCAATGCCCATCACGGCTGTTCTGTTTTCAGGGTTGACAGCGACGGCGCGAGACTTGGCACGTCGCTCCGACATTGACAACGACACTTTACAATGCGCTCAGCGCGTTACGGCCGTTGCGTGACGTTTTCAGGCCGCAGGAACGCCCTGACCTCCCGCAGGAACAGATCAAGCTGGTCGTGATGCACCCAGTGGCCGGCCTTCTCGACCGCCAGCACCCTGGCTGAACGGAAGTAGGCCAGCCGCCCATCCTTGGCGGGATTGGTGGCCCAGCTTTCCGTGCCGCAGACCAGCAGCGTCGGACAGGCGATGGCCCCCCACAGCTCGGCGATGGCGTCCCGGGTCATGTCGTAGGGCGGCCACAGCCTGACATAATGGTCGAACTTCCAGCTATAGGTGCCGTCCTCGTTCTGGTTGACGCCGTATTGCGTCAGATGCCGAGCCTGCTCGGGCGTGAGGTGCTTGTTTTCTTCTTGCATGCGGGCGTAGGCAGATTCCATCGTGGGATAACGCCGCGGCTGGCGGCCGGAGATCGCCCTTTGCTCGTCGATCCAGAGCCGCATCCGCTCGCCGATCGGCTTGCGGTCGATCTCGGCCTTCGACCTTGGGCCTGGGCCCAGCCCCTCGATCGCGACCAGCCGATGCACGTTTTCGGGATAGATGCCGCTGTAGCGCAGCGCGATGTTGCCGCCGAGGGAGTGGGCGATGATCGTCACCGGCGCCAGCTTCTGCTGATGGATCAGTTGCGCCAGGTCATAGATGTGGTTGGCCATGGTGTAGTGGCCCGAGGCTGACCATGCGGAATCGCCGTGCCCGCGCAAGTCGGGGCAGATCACATGATAGTCGTGGCGCAGGCCGGCGGCGACCCAGTCCCAGTTGCGGCAGTGGTCGCGCCCGCCATGCAGCAGGATCAGCGGCGGCGCCTCGGGATTGCCCCAATCCACGTAGTGCAGCCGCAACCGCTGCGAGAAGAACACCCGTGACGTCGGGCCGGAGCCTGGAAGCGTCGCGGTCATCCGTCAGCCGACCGGCGGCTTCTTTTTGTGCCATCCCGTGGCACGCTCATACGCCGCGGCGACGCGCAGCACCGTGGCGTCGTCGAAATACCGTCCGGCGAACTGGACCGACACGGGCAGGCCGTTGCGCGCAAGCCCGGACATCGTCGCGACAGCGGGATGCCCGGTCAGGTTGAACGGCGTGCGGGCCTGTCGCGGATAGGTTCGCGCGGTTTCCTCGGCGTCCTCGATGCGGCTGGCCGGGTCCATGGAGCTTGCGCACATCAGCACATCGACCTCGCGGAACTGGTCCTCCATCGCCGCGATGAGCTGGGCGCGACGCCGCTGCGCGCCGACATAATCCCCCGCGGTCATGAACGCGCCCGGCAGCAGGCGGCGGCGGGCCAACTGGCCGTAATCGCCCGGCCGCTCGCGCAGCCAGGGCGCATGGATGGACCAGGCCTCGCCGCACAGGATGACCCGGTTCGTGCCGGCGAAGTCCGTCAGGGGCGGCAAGGCAATGGCGCGAAGCTGCGCGCCTTCGGCTTGCAGCACGCGCGCGACGTGCTCCAGCGCGGCGGCGACTTCCGGATGCGCGGGCAGGTCGCGTTCATGGAAATGGCGCACGAAGCCGACACGCAGGTCACGCACCCCGCGGTCAAGCAGCCGGCCGAAGCCGCGCGCCGACGTGGCGGCACTGCCCGGATCGGCCGGATCATGGCCGGCGATGGCGTCCAGCAGCAGCGCGTTGTCGCCGACCGTGCGGGCCAGGGGGCCGACATGATCCAGCGTGAAGGACAGCGGGAACACGCCGCGCCTGGACACCAGCCCATAGGTCGGCTTCAGGCCGACAACGCCGCACGCGCTCGCGGGATTGCGCACGGACCCGCCGGTGTCGGTGCCAAGGGCCAGGGGGAACATGCCGCTGGCCACCCCGGCGCCGGAGCCCGAAGACGAGCCGCCCGGATGGTGATCCCGGTTCCACGGGTTGCGCGCCGGCGGGAACGGCAGATCGAAGCTCGGGCCGCCAATGGCGAACTCATGCGTCGACAGCTTGCCCATGATGATCGCGCCGGCCTGGCGCAGCTTCTGGATGACAGCGGCATCGGTCCTGGCGATGTTGCCCACCAGGATCCTTGAGTGCGCGGTGGTCGGCAGGCCAGCGACGTCGATGATGTCCTTGACGCCGATCGGCACGCCATGCAACGGACCACGCGCCCGGCCGGCGAAAATCTCGGCTTCGGCGGCTTTCGCGGCTTGCATCGCCGCATCGGCATCGACGTGGATGAAAGCGTTCAGCTTCGGGTCCAGCGCTTCTATGCGCGCCAGCAGCGCCGTGACCAGCTCAACCGGAGACAATGCCTTCTCACGATAGGCCTTGCCGATTTCGACGGCGGACAGCCAGTGCGGCAGGGTCATGGCACGGTTGCCGCCCGCATCGGCGGCCAGGGTTCAGCCGCTGGATCAGCCGGCGCCTGGACGGCCGTTGCGTGGTTCAATGCCTGCGCCGCCGCCGCCGCGACATCGTCAGGAAACGCCGCAAGGGCTTTGTCCAGTCCAGCCGCCTTGGCGAGGGCGACGACAAATGGGTCCATGAGACAGGCTCCGCGTTTGAATGGCCAGCGCGATCATGCGGCGGGACGCGGCCACGCGAAAGGGCTGGCGGCGCAACAGATGGACACGACGCTTGCCCAGGTTCAAAAGCCCATGGAAAAAAGGCGGCGCGACCGGGTAAAGGCCGCGCCGCCAAAGGTGGTCGCGACTGGCGCGACTTCGGGGAGGAAACAGAACACCGCCGCAGCGGCGCCGGATTCGTATGTAGCATCCAATTATGAATGAAAGGTTAACAGGGCGTCGTTGCACCCAAGTTTTTCACATTCCTGTCGTCACATGTTACTGCTGTAGGGAGCCAACATGAGCACGCTTCCCCTTCTTGGACTGAAAGTCCTGGAAATCGGACATTACATCGCGGCGCCTTTTTGCACCCGCATCCTCGCGGACCTGGGCGCCGAGGTCATCAAGCTGGAGCCGCCGGGAGGCGACCCGTTCCGGGGCTGGGGGGCGGCGAAGGACGGGCACTCCGTCTGGTTCAGCATCCATGGCCGGAACAAGTTGTCGATCGAACTGGATCTCAAGAAGGACCGCGCAACCCTTCTGAAGCTTGTCGCCCGCGCCGACGTGCTGGTGGAAAACCTGCGCGCCGGCCAGTTGGAACGTCTAAGGATTGGCCCGGAGGCGCTGCATGCCGTCAATCCGGGATTGGTGATCGCGCGGATCTCGGGGTACGGCCAGGACGGGCCGTATCGCGACAAGCCGGCCTTTGGCGCGATCGGCGAGGCGATTGGCGGCTTGCGGCATTTGACCGGACATCCTGGGGGCGCAACCGAACTGCCTCCGCCGCGCTGCGGAATTTCGATCAGCGACGACCTTGCGGGGATGTATGCCGCGATCGGGCTGCTGTCGGCGGTGTGGCAGCGCGATGCCATGGGCGCCGGACGCGGACGGGTGGTGGACGTGAACCTTGTGGACAGCGTGTTCAGCCTGATGGAAGGCATGCTGCCGGAATACGCAATGGACGGACGCATCCGTCAGCCAGCGGGGGCGGCCATTGAAACCGCCTCGCCCACCAACACCTATCCCTGCGCGGACGGCCGCTGGCTGTGCATCGCCGGCAACTCCGACCTGATCTTCGGCCGCCTGATGACCGCGATTGGCCGGCCGGAAATGACGGCCGATCCCGCCTATGCCACCAATGGCCTGCGCTGCCAGAACCGGGCCGCGCTGGACGCCGCCATCGCTGCCTGGACGAAGACGCTGGCGGCGAAAGAGGCCGAAGCCATCCTTGAGGAGGCCGAGGTTCCCTGCTCCCGTCTGTTTGACATCGCCGACTGCGCCG
>CAXTXZ010000241.1:0-423 GCA_964248015.1 uncultured Rhodopila sp.
ACGACCTTCTGTCACTGCAGGACGAGCTTGCCGCCGAGGTCGTTGCCCAGATTGATTCGGAAATGCTTCTGGTTGAGGCGAGAAGAAGCAACAGCCGTGGTTCGGCGGATGCCACCGCCCACGACCTGGTGCTCAGGTCGATTCCTCTGATTGGCCGGATGGAGCGTGAGTCCTATATGTTGGCAGGGGATCATCTTGCTGCCGCTATCGCGCTTGAACCGGATTATGCCGCGGCTTACGCTTGGTATGCGTACTGGCATATCTTTCTCGTCGGGCAAGACTGGGCTGATCAGCCGAAGGCGATAATGGAAAAGGCCGGCGCTCTTGCGGAATGGGCCATCGTCCTTGACCCACTCGACGCTCGGGCCTTTTCTATCAGTGGGCATGTCCGTGCCTTCTTGCATCGCCGTTTACAGGAAGCGA
>CAXTXZ010000241.1:433-2907 GCA_964248015.1 uncultured Rhodopila sp.
GCACGACCGGGCCCTGTCGCTTAACCCGAATTTAGCAATGGCGTGGGCGCTATCAGCCGTGACCCACGCTTACGCCGGCAATTTGGCTGAGGCGGAGCGTCGGAGCAATCACTACAAAAAACTTTCCCCGCTCGATCCACATGCCTTCTTCTTTGATGCGTTCTTCGTTCTAATTCACCTGCTCAAGCACGATTATGAGACTGCGGCTGAAATAGGCCGCACTGTCAGCCAGCTCAATCCCTCTTTTTCCGCCAGCCTCAAGCCTTATCTTGCCGCGCTTGGGCACCTGGGGCGTGAACAAGAGGCAGCCGCTGTCCGTCGTAAGCTGCTGATGCTAGAGCCAGACTTCACCATTGAGCGATTCGTGGAGGTCACGCCAATGGAAAATGAATCCGACCGGCAAAATTATGCCGAGGGGCTCCGGCTCGCTGGGATTCTTGAACGTGACTTACCCAATGCCAACGCGCCTATCATCCTACGGCCAGGATTGGGCTGAACTCGATCTTCAAGCAGTTAGAGGATGGCAGCAGGGCGCTTGGCAGGTCAGACAAAGATCCAGACACTAACGGCAATTGGTTAGTTGGTGTCCACGCAAGGCCTAGGCAGCGTCTGTCACTTGGCCCCGGCGACAGCTATAGGCTCGGCAAGGGCCTGATCAATCAAATGAGCTAGGCTTAAGGTTACGCATTCATACCCTAAATCATTGTGGTGCAGGCCATCCGAAGCCGTGAACAAGCCAGGCTTTGCACCTTCGTCCGCCCAGAAGTCCATCAGATGGCTGCGAGAGAACAGGTTGGCGCCGGTCTGCCTGGCAACGTCACGCAGCGAATCTTCCAGGATGATATGCTCTACAGATGCAAGGATCTTTGGCGAGCGTTGATTATCCATCAAGATGACGTCGATCCCGGCCTTTTGCAGGCGGTTCACCCCTTCGAGGACCATGTGGTGAAACAAGGCTGGATCGGCGTTGCGCATGGCGCCGTTGGCGCCCACCTGCCAGACCACGAGTTGGGGATGCACAGCAATCGCATCCGTATCAAGTCGGGCAAGTTCCTCCGGTGCATCTTGGCCCCCGATTCCCCGATTGATGACAGCAAAATGCGCGTTGGGAAAAGCCTTGTTCAAAGCATCCTGGAGCAGCGCCGGATAGCTGTGCGCGCTGTTGGACGCCATGGCGCCTTCGGTAGAGGACGAACCAAGGGCGACAATTAGCCCTTCGGCATGGTTGGCGATGGCGGCGCGAAGATGGGGCAGGTGCATCAGGTCCATCGCCGGGCTAACGGGACAGGCGATCTCTGCTCTGCTGGGGGCAGGTAGCGTTATCAATAAAGCGGCGGCGCAGCAGACAGGAGCGACCAGCCGCCGCCAAAAAGGCTGTTCCATCATTTCCCCTTGATGCGGGAAAGTCAGATTTGTGTCTAGTCGTTCAGCATGACCGTCACGATCACAAGCATAATATCAGCAACAATCCTATTTTGTTTGATTATCGTTTTGCATAAATCGATCGTCGCCAATTTATTAGCCGTGTTCCTCAACAGAACGGCGCTTGCGGGCAGCGGCGGCATATTGGCCGCGGGGACGAACAATCTGGGTGTTCGGCCTTACAACCGTGTCATAGTAATCGTCCCAGTCCTCGGGCGAAAGTTGGCTGAGTTCCGGAACAACCTCGTAGTTGTTAAGGTTTGCTTCCTCATATGTCGCCCGCGGGATCGGCTGCACCTGCAGCAGTGGATAATCAGGACGAAAGTCTATTGGCACGTTTGTCTTGGTTAGGCGCAGGTTGGTAATCAGAGGGCCAAACCAGCGATCGGTTTCAACAATGCCTTCAAAAGCTTCATATCCTCCGCTACGCGGCAAATTAGCAGGGGCGCGCACCAGCAGGCTGTAACCAGGAGCGGTTCGCACCACAAGGCCAGTCCAAAGCTGGATCAGTCCGGATTCTTGCAGCGCGCCCAGGAAGGGTGGCGCGAATTCCTTGATCTCGGCTGGTGCAATCGAATCAAAATGGTCGCTAAAGCCAGGGAATTGAGCCGATTTTAAAGGAAACCAGTCTCCTGCCCCCTCGAACGTCCACATGATGTCATGACCATCCCATTGCACTGAAAATCCGATGGGCGGGAACAAGTAGTAGCCGAAGCCTGCGGCTGAGGTGGCCGGCTCGCAGTAACGGAACGCCCGTGTCGGCAGTGACCCGGCTGCGGACCGATCTGCTCGCTGTGGCATGCGCGCGCCTGGAATGAAACGATGGAAAGTGATGAGCTTTGGCTTGATTGCGCCGGAGGCAGCTTCGGAAGAGATCGGATCAATCACGATAGTAGATCCTTAGCGACTGTTGGAAACAGAAAGACCGGTGCCTGCTCGGCCCGGTCTCTGATCCTACAGATGGATAGAGCATTTGTCCCGCAAGCGAGACTGCCTAATTACTGCATCTTGGCGAGGCTTGGGGCGAAGGCGCCCAGCCGCACCTTGCCCGC
>CAXTXZ010000241.1:3007-6239 GCA_964248015.1 uncultured Rhodopila sp.
GTCAGCCGCCGCCAGCGTCGGGGCGAAGGCGCCCAGCCGCACCTTGCCCGCGTCAGCCGCCGCCAGCGTCGGGGCGAAGGCGCCCAGCCGCACCTTGCCCGCGTCAACAGTGAACATTGCAGCAGAAACTGTCATGAAAGCGGCCATTTGAGTAACCTTTCTGTATGTGTTTTCTACGTTTGAGGACTGCTTTTGAGATCACTTGCAGCCCGTCAATGAAGAGACATTTACAGAAATAAAATTTAATATCGTTTTTTTGACGTTATCTTAACGTCAAATCGTTAGGGTTTCGACTAGAAGCGCAGAATATGCTTCCCGGCTTGCTTGAATACCAGCATCGGAACCCTCTCTATTACTATTTAAATACTTACAAACCATATCGTGACAAGAAACGTTATCACAATAATGAAATTATTCGCCGCTTTATATGATATAAAGTGTCCCGCAAATAAAAACTCGGCCACCTGAAGGCGACCGAGTCTTATAATTCAGCCGGCGGAAAACGTTAATCAGGCAGCAGTGCCGCCAATCGTCAGCCCGGATAATTTTAGTGTCGGCTGCCCAACACCCACCGGAACGCCCTGCCCACTTTTGCCACAAGTCCCAATTCCTGGATCAAGCGCCATGTCATTGCCGATCATCTCAACCCGTGTCAGGGAATCAGGTCCGTTGCCGATCAACGTCGCTCCCTTGACAGGCGCGGTGACCTTGCCGTCCTCAATCATGTAGGCTTCGCTTGCCGAGAACACGAACTTCCCTGATGTGATATCCACCTGCCCGCCGCCAAAACTAACGGCATATAATCCACGCTTGACGGACCGGATCATCTCCTCAGAGGTATGGGCCCCACCCAGCATGACCGTATTCGTCATCCGCGGCATTGGCGCATGGGCATAAGATTGTCGCCGGCCATTGCCAGTTGCCCGCATGCCCATCAAGCGAGCATTTAGCCGATCCTGCAGATAACCAACCAAAATGCCGTCTTCAATAAGAACAGTGCGGCTAGTAGGCGTGCCCTCGTCATCCACTGTCAGGCTGCCGCGCCGGTCCGGCATCGTGCCATCGTCAACCACCGTGACACCCGGCGAGGCAATCCGCTTGCCCATTAGCGCCGCGAACGCTGAAGTCTTCTTGCGGTTGAAGTCACCCTCCAGCCCATGGCCAATCGCCTCGTGCAATAAGATACCCGGCCAACCCGGTCCCAGTACGACAGGCATCTCGCCCGCCGGCGCGGGACGGCTATCGAGATTAACCAGCGCCTGGCGCAGCGCCTCGTCAACGGCGCCCCGCCAAGTCGCTTCCTGGGTCACGTGATCATAGGCGAAGCGCCCGCCGGTGCCATAGCTGCCAGTTTCGCGCCGGCCGCCCTGCTCAACCACCACCGAAACATTCATCCGCACCAGGGGCCGCAGGTCCGCCACCCGCGTGCCATCAGGCCGCACGATCTGCACCGCCTGCCATTCACCGCTGATCGAGGCCATCACCTGCTTGACCCGAGCGTCCTTGCCGCGCGCATAAGCATCGATTTCACCCAGCAGCGACGTCCGGGCGGAGAACTCCATCAACCGCAGCGGGCTCGCATCCGAATACAACCTGGAATTGGTCGCCCGCGGAGGCTCTGCCGCCGTCCCACTATGGCCCGACGCGATGGCCGCCACTGTTCCGGCGGCCCGGTCTAAAGCCTGCTTGGAAATCTCACCGGAATGGGCATAGCCCGTAGCCTCCCCCGCAACGGCGCGCAGGCCAAAGCCCAAGCCGGAATCAAAATTGGCCGACCTGATGTTGCCATCGTCAAGGCTGATTGACTCACTTTCTCGGTATTCCAGGAACAGTTCGCCATCGTCACTGCGAGCAAGAGCCTGGCCGACGATGCGGGCTGCGGCGGATTGGTCCAGTTCTGCGTTCGCGCGCTCAAAGAACAGCTTATCGGTCACGGCTATGGCGCTCATGGGGGCGATCCTTTAATTCTCGTTAGTGGGAAGATGGTACGCCGACCAGGTTTGGCTACCAGGCCAGCATTACCTCGGAGATGTCGTGTAAGCCGCCTTGGAAACCGCGACGGGCCAGCAAGCCAGCCGATGCACAACGACCAGCAGCACCGACAGCAAGATGAATGCGCCGATTTGGTGCAAAACCGCCAGCGGCACCGGAACAACAAACAACAATGTGGCAACCCCGAGAAGATACTGGCAACCAACAGCGATAACGAGGCACCCAGACAAACCGCTCAGCAGTTTCGTCCGCATCCCACAGGCCGCCAACAAGGTTACCATGCCTAGGCTCAGTGTCGCCAGCAGCCGGTGGTTGAACTGCACGGCCCCGACATTTTCCGTCATGTTCCGTAAAAACGGCTCAAGCGACGCATAGCCGGCTGGTACTAATCTACCATCCATCAATGGGAACGTATTATAAGTGTGCCCCGCGCGTAGGCCCGCCACGAAGCCTCCGGCCACCATTGTCAACGTAACGAGCGCCAGGCACCCAATGGCCAGCATCCGCATCCCCGCTGGCGCCGGCATGGCACGCCGCACGGGACGCAGCACCGAAAGCCCAGTCCAAATGATCGCGGCATAAAGCGCGAGCGCCAATGCCAAGTGTACCACCAGGCGGTAAGGCGACACGGTTGTGGCGTCTGGCAGGAAGCCCGATGCCACCATGAACCAGCCAACGGCGCCTTGCAGGCCACCAAGAAGGAAAAGCAGGCCTAGCCGTGGCAGGAATCGCAGTTCGACACGCGCCGTCGCCAATAGCCAGACCAGCGGCAGCAGGAACACGCAGCCAATCAGGCGTCCCCACAGGCGATGGGTCCATTCCAGCCAGAATATCCGCTTGAACCCATCCAGCCCAAAGCCTTCATTGATCAGGTTGTATTGCGGGATTTTTTGATAAAGCGCGAACAGCCGGTGCCACTCGGCATCGCTCATCGGCGGCAGCGCCCCCATCAGTGGCGCCCATTCCATGATGGACAGGCCCGACCCGGTCAGCCGTGTCGCTCCGCCAAGAATGATCATCACCATGATCATGCCAGCCACGGTGAACAACCAGGTCGCTACAAGCCGGCGGTTTTGCCGTGTCGAGGCGCGATCAAGACGAGAAGCGGCCGGGAAGTCGTGCACGTCGAATGGCATAGCCTTATTATAAAGGGTGCTGACGTTTTAAAGAAGCATAACGGTTCGGTGAGTTAAGATTTCCTAATGTTTCAGACCGGCCGCATGCCTTTGACCAGACTTGC
>CAXTXZ010000242.1:0-4711 GCA_964248015.1 uncultured Rhodopila sp.
GATCATCACCGCCCGCGGCCGGAGCGGCGCGCCGGCGCGCGTGCTGGCGGCCATCCTGATCGGCATAAGCCTTGCGGCGATCTTCGGCTCGGGACCGGCCCTGCGCTGGACCGAGACCCTGCCCGACAGCCGCCTTGCCATCGCCTTGCACGATGCGGCGGCACGATGGGACGAGACGCTCTCCCCACTCGGCGCCTCCCGTCCGCGCCACTGGCTGCGCGCCGCGATCCGCGCCTTCGAGGCAATGCGTTTCTGACGCGACCGCGCGATTGGCTGGATATCAACGCCTCAGGATACCCGAGCACGATTTGGTTAAGCTTTCGTAAATAACGAGGCGCTCAGGATTTCCGGGATGTCGGAACGCCCCTTCGATAACGGCCATTCCGCTTCCGCGAACCGAAGCCCAGGCCGCGCCGTTCTGGACAGGCAAATCAACGCCGATCACCATGGATGCAAGTGCTTCACGATCCGGGCGCAAGGAAGCGCCACCGTGCAACCCGGATACATCCAAGCAATTGCAATGCATTGCGCTTGCATGATGCGCCACGCCAAGCCGGCATCGCCCTGGCTGTGCCTGGCGATGCCGGCCCGGCTTTGTTTGGGCCGGCGATTCACGCCCTGACTTCCAGCCAGGGCGATCGCGGCCTAACCGCTGCTGGCGGCGGCCAACGCGGCGGAGCGGCGCACCGGGCTGCTGGCGATCGCGTCGTCTATCGCGCGTATCAGCGTCTGGTAGTCAACCGGCTTGGGGATGTAGCCATTCATGCCCGCATCCAGGCACCGCCCGATCTCCTCAAGCGAGGTATAGGCCGTCAGCGCCAGGATCGGTGTCTGGCCATGCGAGCCGGGCAGCATCCGGATGCGCCGAGCCGCCTCCACCCCATCCATTTCCGCCATCCGCACATCCATCAGGATCAGGTCGAATTGCTGTTCGGCGGCCAGCCGTATGGCTTCCTGGCCGCTTTCCGCCATGACCACCGTGCAGCCCGCCGCTTCCAGGAAACCGCAGAAAATATCAAGGTTGATCTTGATGTCGTCGACCAGCAGCACGCGCTGGGCGGATGGCGGGGACGCAGGCGTCTCCTCGGGCTGGGACGTCGGCGGTGACGCCAATGCGGGCGCCGGCATCTCGACGGTGAATATGCTGCCGCCGGCCGGGTTTGGACGGTGCTCGATCGTGCCGCCCATCAACCGGACGAACCGAGCGGAGATCGCCAACCCCAGGCCGGTTCCCGCCACCGCGGTCGAAACCCCCAGCCGCTCGAAGTCCTGGAACAGCCGTTCGCGGTTGGCCTCGCCTATGCCGCGCCCGGTGTCGGCCACCTCGATGCGCAGCCCGCCGGATTGCCTGCCGGCCAGCATGCGCAACTCCACCCCGCCCTCCGACGTGAACTTGATCGCATTGTCCAGCAGGTTGAGCACGACCTGCCGCAGCCGGCCCGGATCGGCGACAATGCGCTGCGGCACGTCATGGGCGTTGATGGCCCGCAGGCTCAGCGCGCGCTCGCTGGCCATCGGGCTGACGACGGCGATGCACGCCTCGGCCAGTTCACGGGTCGAGATCGGCTCCGGTTGCAACACCATGCGCCCGGTCTCGATGCTGGCGAAATCCAGCACCCGGTCGATCATGCTCAGCAGATGCCGGCCCGCCTGCAAGATCGAACGCACCTGCGTGTCCTGCCGCACCGTCAGCGTGCTCTGGAGGCGCAGGAGCTGCGCGTAGCCCAGGATGCCATTCAGCGGCGTGCGCAACTCATGCGTCATCATGGCGACAAAGCGGGTCTTCGCCTCGTTGGCCTCCTCCGCCGCGTTCTTGGCGGCGCGCAGTTCAACCTCGGCCGCCCTGCGGATGGCAGCCTCCTGTTCCAGGGCCTGGTTGGCCGCCATCAGGTCGCGCAGCGAGCCCGCGAGCTTCCGCCGCAGCTCCACCTGGCTGACCGCCTGCGTGACCGCGCGCAACAGGCTGCTGGCGTTGACCCGGTCCTTCACCAGGTAGTCCTGCACGCCGCGCTTCATCGCCTCGACCGCGATGACATCGTTGCCCTGCCTGGTGATCAGCACCACGGCGCTCGGCAGTTCCCCGTCAACGGCCGCCGCGCTCAGGAATTCCAGTCCGTCGATGCCGGGCAGGTTGAAATCCATCAGCACGCAGTCGAATGTGCCCGTGCGCAAGGCTTCCAAGCCGGCCTGGCCATCCAGGGCTTCATGAAACTGAAAGGATGCCGACCCCGCCTGACCCAGCAATTTCCGATACAGCCGCTGATCGGCCGCATCGTCGTCGATGATCAGTATCTGGTAAGTCCGCATCAAGGCCCCTGGTGATGATCTCACCCGGAACAATACAAGAACATGATTAACAAAAGGTTAATGCCGGCTGAGTGGCGGCAGAACCCTCGCATTTCGATGGGAAAATGCAACAATGACGCCGGCCAAGCCGCGCCGCCCACGCCAGGATGCTCCCATCGCCCTACTCCGCCGCCGGCTTGCCCTCGGCAGGCTCAGCCCGAGGCGCGGACGTCTCCGGCTTCACCGGCTGGGTCTTGGCGATCGCGCCCGTCATCGGAATGAAGAACACGCCAATATCCCGTTTCGAGTGGATCTTCCCCTCGGCGTCCTTGGTGTAGACATAAAGCACCTGGCCGCGCTTGAACGGCTGGCCGATCGGGATGATCATCCGCCCGCCCGGCTTGAGCTGCTTGAACAGGTCGGGTGGCGCGAACGTCGCCGCGCAGGTGACGATGATGATGTCGAACCCGCCCTGGACCTCCGGCCAGCCATAGTAACCGTCGCCCACCTTGGTGTGCACGTTGTCATAGCCAAGCGGCGCGAAGATGCGGCCGACGGCATGGCCCAAAGGCTCGATGATCTCGATCGAGTAGGCCGTCCTGACGATCCGCGACAGCAGGCTGCTCTGGAAACCGCTGCCGGTGCCGACCTCCAGCGTGACCTCGCCGGCCAACGGCTTGCAGATCTGCGTCATGTAGGCCTGGCCCAGGTAGTCCGACAAGGCGGAGCCATAACCCAGCGCCCACGGCTTCGGCGTCTCCTCATAGGCGTCGCCCGGCGTGGCCCGACGCTCAGGGTAGTCATAATGGAAATACTCGCGCGGCACCGCCTGGAAGGCCGCCAGCACAGCCGGGTCAGCCGATCCGAAATGCTGCTGCAAATACGACTCGATAAGCTTCATCGCGGCCGGCTTGCGCTTCTGGATCGCATCGAACTGCGCGTCGCTCAGGCTGGCTGGCCGCCCGGACTGCTGCATCGCCTGCTCATACGCGGCCCTGCTCCAAGCCGGCGCCGCCAGCCCTGAACTGGCCGCCATTGCCGAAACCGCCGACGCCGAGGCGGCCGAGATCACTCCGCGGCGGGTGATGGTGCTGGGATGTCTTGCCAAGCTGAACGCTTCCTCATCGCAGGAAATGTGACCCAGGCGAGGGCATAAAGGATCGCCGCCGACAACAGAACCCTGCTGAACCCCGCCTCCCGCGCGATCAGGTTGGCCAGCGGCGTGGCGACAACGGAGAACGCCCCGTTCAGGCCCCACGCCCAGGGCAGGAAGCCGGTCGAGCCGGCCTGGCTCAGTCCCAGCGGGAACGGCAGCCCCAGCGCCAGCGAAACCGGCGCGACCAGCGCCAGCAGCAGCCCGGCGCGGGCCAGGAACGACCAGTTCAGGGTGGCCAGGATCACCGGCTCCAGCAGCAGCAGGGCGCCGGCGCACCAGGCCAGCGCCACCAGGACCGCCAGCCCCGCGCCCAGCCGGGGCGAGGCGCTGAACCGCTCGCTCAGCAAGCTGCCAAGGCCGGAGAACACCAGCATCCCGGTCAGCACCAGGGCAAACCCGCTGGTCCGGTCGCCCAGCCAGAAGCTGGCTTTCTCGATCAGGAAGATTTCGATGAACAGGAACCCCAGCGCCAGCGCCGGGAAGTAGATCACCGCCCGCGCCATCCCGGCCGACGGCGCCCTGATCCGGCCGGGCGCGGCCAGCGGCGCCAGCAGCACCAGCGCGGCGATCGCCACCGCCTGCGCCAGCACCGCCAGGTTGACCAACGCGCCGACCTCGGCCTGCGGCAGGATCTCCAGGCGTTTCAAGATGGTGCCGATGCGGTCAAGCCGGAGCACCGCGTAAAAGAACGGCTGGTCCAGCGTCATCGGCGACAGGTTGAACTGATCGGCGGAGGGCGAGGGGCGGCCCGAAAGCACGGCCTCGGCCTCGTCGGCAATGGCGTCGTCGGGTCCGTCCGAGGCCATCTCGCCCGTGTCGAACGACACCGCCGGAAGGTCATTGTAAAGGCCGGCCCGCGCCCCGGCGACGTCCAGGCCCGGATACCACGCCATGTCGAACGAGCGCTCGTCGCAGAACGCACGCGCCTGGGCGATCCGGGCCGCGCTCCAACCGTCGCGCGCAATCAGGATGCGGACGTTCCAGGCGGAACGATACGCCAGCACATGCGCCGGGACGTCGCTCGCGCCATCAGCCAGCAGCGCCGCCCGCACCGTGGACAGCACCCGCAGCGCATAAACCGGGAAGTCCCGGATCGACACCGGGATCGACACGATCCCATCCGGCGCCAGCACATGCAGGTACGACAGCAGGGCCTCCCGGCTGAAAGCCGTCGCGTTGGTTTCCGACGCGTCCAGGAAGTCAGCCGAAAGATCGACAATGTCGTAGACGCCGCTTCCGGTGTCGGCCAGCGGCCCGGCATCCGTGACC
>CAXTXZ010000242.1:4721-6233 GCA_964248015.1 uncultured Rhodopila sp.
CCGCCCTGGACGGCCGCCGCCGGAGCGACCGGGCCGATCCCGTCGCGCAGGATGCGGAACAGCTCCGGCTCCGGCTCCAGCACCCGCGCCTGGGAGGCTTCCAGCCGCAGCGCCTCGGCGGCGCGGAACCCGCCCGAATCCCCCGCCAGCAACGCCCGCGCGTGCGGAATCATCTGGTACGGCAGCGCGTCCAGCGCCGCCGCGGCATAGTCCGAGCCAATCGGCCCAGGCCTGGGCAACGCCGCGATGCGGTTGCCGTCGCGGTACAGGCCAAAGCTGCGCGGCGGTCCCTCCACCCCCAGCATGCCGGCGTTGTTGGAAATGTCGGTGTCGACGCGCTCGGTGAAGTCGTCCAGCAGCGCATAGTCGCCGCGCGGCGAGTTGACCGTGGCGACAACCTTCGCATCCGGCGTGTGCAGCGGCGCGTATATCGCCTTGAAATCGTTGTAAACCGCCTGGTTGTCCAGCAGCAGCACCGCTTCCGCCGCCGCCAGGGACAGCAACGCCGCCAGGACCGCCGGCTTGCGGAACGGACCGCGCATGGCAACCGCGCTCAGCGCCAGCGGCGCCAGCAGCAGCGGCACAAGCTGGAACGCATGCACGACGTACATGGCGCCCAGCACGCCGGCCGCGCCCGCCCCGGCGCCGGCCAGGTCAAATGCGTAGACCAGCCCGATGCGGCCGGCGTTGCGGACAAAGCTCAGGCTGATGAACAGCCCGGCCAGGAAGAAGAACGGCAGCAGCGCGGCATAATAACCGGCGATGTTCCAGATCTGCGGCTGCCACGTCGCCGGGTTCTGCAACTGCAGCGGATTGAACGGGTTGGTCGTGGTGAAATGGTACCCGGCCGCCGCGCTCAGCACCAAGGCCGCCGGCAACGCCGCCAGCAACGCCGTCGAGCGGCGGGCGAACGCATCCCGCCAAAGCGCCAGCGCCACGCCGCTGAGCGCGAAGCCCACCATCACGATTGAAATGACCCAGTAGCCGTACTCCGACCACTTCGCCACCGCGAAGTAACGCGTCAGCGCCGTCTCGTAGCCGACGGTGGCCAGCGAAACCAGGAACAGCGGCAGCAGCCTCACGGCCAGACGAACCGTCGCAGGAACCGTTCGGTCACGCTGTTGAACCGTCCTGGCTCATCCACGAACAAGGCGTGGCCGGCATCCTCGAATACTTCCATTTCCGTGTTCGGGCGGTTTCGCACAAGGGTCTGCCCCTGCGCAACCCAGCGCGGCCGGACAACATACAGCACCGGGACCTTCGTCGCGTAGACCGCCTCCTTCCAGTAGCTGCGCGGCTCGGGATAGGCCAGCAACGACCGACTCGCGGCCTCCGGCGTGTGCAGCGTCGCCTCCGTCAGCCGCTCCAAGTAGGCCGCCGAGGGCACATGACGGAACATGCGGCTGACAAACTGCCGCATCGCCTGGGCGTGGCTCGGCGGCGGCCCGGCATGCCGCGGCAGGGCGGCGCTAGCCGCCGGCGGCGGTTCCTCGCCAACCGAGTTGTCAACCA
>CAXTXZ010000243.1:0-6221 GCA_964248015.1 uncultured Rhodopila sp.
CTTGATGATGGCAGCGCGCTCATGGTCGGACACGCGACGCTTGCGAGGATGCGGCTTTTCGGCCACATGACGGCGTGTGCCAGGTTGCTTGCCATCAGCAAGCGCCATTCCTTGTTAGCGCGGGTGAACATGCCGGAGATGAGGTTGAGTTCCCGATTGACCGATGACGCCGACACTTGCCGCAGTCGCTTGTCCCGCCACTCGGCCAGCGCCGCGCCGTCCGCTTCGATTGCGGTCGATGGCAGCGTCGGCGCGATGCCGCGAGGCCTGATCCGTTCCCACCGTGCGCGCCCTTTCCAGGGGAAACCTCCCGCGCGTATTTGGCGAACAGGCCGGTTACGGTGATGCCTGACGGCATCTTGCGCACTTATGCGGCTGTAGCGCCCTTGGCGATGCGCGCCTCTTCAGCGTCCGCCCAGGCCTGCGCTTCGGCCTTGGTGTCGCATGTCTTGGTGAGAAGTTGGCCGCGAATGCGGACCCTGTCACGCCAGGCGTCGCCTCTTTTCGTAAATGACGCCATCCCGCTGTCCCTGGTCCGTTGCACCAAGAAGGATGCACCAACCATCAACATCAATCAACGATCGTTGGCCAGATTGGAGAAAATGCGTCACTTATTGGTGCGGCCGAGAAGACTCGAACTTCCACAAGGTTTCCCTCACAAGCACCTCAAGCTTGCGCGTCTACCATTCCGCCACGGCCGCACCGTGGTTCGGCAAGGGCGGGGGTATAGCGGATGAGCGACGGCGGTTCAATGACCTCTGTCGCGCCCGAGTGGCGGATCGCCGACGGCCTGACGGATTATCCGGCCGCGCTGGCGGCGATGCAGGCGCGAGTTGCCGCGATTCGGGCCGGCACCGCCAACGAGAGGGTGTGGCTGGTCGAGCATCCGCCGCTGTACACCGCCGGCACCTCGGCCAAGCCTGGCGAACTGACCGACCCTGCCCGCTTTCCCACGTTCAGCGCCGGGCGCGGCGGGCAGTGGACCTACCATGGCCCCGGCCAGCGCACCGGCTATGTCATGCTCGACCTGACCCGCCGGCACGGACGGGTGCCGGCGCAGGACATACGCTGCTACGTCAACGGCTTGGAGGAATGGCTGATCCGCACGCTGGACCGCTTCAACGTCAGGGGGGAGCGGCGCGAGGGCCGCGTCGGCATCTGGGTTGCCGACCCAGCCTCGGGCGCGGAGCGCAAGATCGGCGCGATTGGCGTCCGGGTCACCCGCTGGGTGAGCTGGCATGGCGTGGCGCTGAACATCGAGCCTAACTTGGCGCATTTCGGCGGCATCGTCCCCTGTGGCTTGCCGCAGTTCGGTGTCACCAGCCTGGCCGCGCTGGGCATCCCCGCCACCCTGCATGACGCCGATGTCGCGCTGCGCGCTGCCTGGGATGAGGTTTTCGGCGACGCATAGCGTCAGGCCAAGGCCAAATGCCGGCAAGTGCCGCATAGCCTACCGCCACGGCTGGATTCCGGCTACACCTTGCCTGTGACTCCATCCATTGCGCTGCCTGACGCGCCCTCCGTGGTGGCGGGCCATTATCGCGCCGCCATCCTGACACCGGACGGCGAGGTCCTCGTGCTGCCGACCGTGGCGGCGGCGGAGCTTCTTCGCGCCCTGCCCCCGCCGCTCCTGGTGCATGCGCCGGCGACCTTCCGCCGCCTGGGGCTGCGGCCGGCCCCGGCCTTTGACCTGCTGGACCTGTTTGCCTTTGTCCGTCCGGCCCATAGCGCCGCCCCGACGCCTCGGGGGCTGGCTTTGGCGCTTGACGACGAGCAGCCGATGATCGGCCTGGAAGCGGAGGCCACGCGCCTGCCGGACCTTGCCGCCCTGTTGCTCAACCAGCTTGCCCAGGCGCGCGACACGCTGCTGAACCGGGATGCCGCCCCGCTCGCGGCGCGGATGCAGAAGGCGGGCTGGGGCTGGGGCGCCTATGTGGCGCATGCCCTCGGCCGAGCGGACGCCGCGTCGTCCAACGAGCCGCTGAAGATCTGGAAGCGGCTGCCCGAGTGGGAGGAGGCCGCGCCGCCTCCGCCGCCCTCGGCGCATCCCGTGTCCGACGCCGAGGCGCGCGCCCGTCTTGCCGCCATGCTAGGGCCGCATGCCGAACAGCGGCCGGGACAGTCGGATTACGCCAGCGCCGCGAGCGCGGCCTTCGCCCCACGGGAAACCAGGGGCGACCCGCATCTGGTCCTGGCCGAGGCCGGCACCGGCACCGGCAAGACGGTCGGCTATCTGGCCCCCGCCAGCGTCTGGGCCGAGAAGAACAAGGGCGCCGTCTGGATCAGCACCTTCACCCGTCATTTGCAGCGCCAGATCGACAGCGAGCTGGAACGCCTGATCCCCGACCCGACCGAGCGCCGGCGCCGCGTCGTGGTCCGCAAGGGCCGCGAGAACTACCTGTGCCTGCTGAACCTGGAGGACGCCATCGGCATCGCCAGCGGCGGCTTCATGAACCAGCAGATCGTTCCCCTTGGCCTGATCGCCCGCTGGGCCATGGCAAGCGACGACGGCGACATCCAGGGCGGCGACCTGCCCGGATGGTTGCCGGAGCTGCACGGCGCGTCCCTGGTCGCGTCGCTGGCCGACCGGCGCGGCGAATGCATCCATGCCGCCTGCCCGCATTTCCGCCGCTGCTTCATTGAGCACACCATACGTCGCTCCCGCACCGCCGACCTTGTGGTGGCGAACCATGCGCTGGTGATGACCCAGGCGGCGTGGGGCGGGTTGGACGACAACGCCGTGCCGACGCGCTACGTGTTCGACGAGGGCCACCACGTCTTCGACGCCGCCGACAGCGCCTTCTCCGCCGCCCTGTCGGGGCTGGAGACGGCTGAGCTACGGCGCTGGCTGCGCGGCTCGGAGGGCGGGCGGTCGCGCGCCCGTGGGCTGCGCAAGCGGCTGGAGGATCTGGTCGCCGACCGTCCCGGCCTGGAAGCGCCGCTTGACGCCGCGCTGCAAGCATCCGCCGCGTTGCCGCCCTCTGACTGGGCGAGCCGGATGCATGAGGAGAGCGCCGAGCTTGATGGCGCGGAACCGGCGCGGCGCAATCCGTCGGAGGCGTTCCTGCGGCTGATGCGGCATCAGGTGCTGGCCCGCACGGCCGGTCCGGACGGCGGCGGCTGGGTGGGCGCTTTGGAATGCGACATCTTCCCGGTCAACGACACGCTTGCCCAGGCCGCCGAAACCCTTGGCAGGGCGCTGGTTCGCATCGCTGAACCGCTGGAGACTCTGCGCGTCCGCCTGCTCGCCCGGCTGGACGAGGAAGCCGAGGACATGGACGAAGGGACGCGCAACCGCATCGAGGCGATCGGCCGATCCTTGCTGCGGCGCGCGCTCAATCCGTTGCAGGCCTGGCAGGCGATGCTGAAAAGCCTGGGGGAGCCGCAAGCGGAACCGGGTCAGCGGCCCGGCCACGTGATGTTCCTGCGGCTCAGCCGGCGGGACACGGCGCGGGATGTCGATGTCGGCCTGCATCGCCACTGGCTCGACCCGACGATACCGTTCGCCGCGACGCTGGCCGCGCCGGCGCAAGGGTTGCTGGTCACTTCGGCGACGCTGCGCGACTCGGGCGACCAAGACCCGGAAGTCGCCTGGGCGGCGGCCGAGGCACGCGTTGGCGCGCCGCATTTGCCCTCGCCCGCGATCCGGGCGGCGGTGGCCTCGCCGTTCGACTACGCCGAACAGACCCGTGCTTACGTGGTCAGCGACCTGGCGCCGGGCAACCTGGACCAGCTTGCCGCCGCGTACCGGGCGTTGTTCCTGGCCTCGGGCGGCGGCGGGCTGGGCCTGTTCACGGCGATCAGCCGGCTGCGCGCCGTGCACGCCAGGATCGCGCCGGAGCTGGAGCAGGCCGGCATCCCGCTCTATGCCCAGCATGTTGACGCGATGGGCAACGCGACCCTCGTTGACATCTTTCGCGCCGAGGAAGAATCTTGCCTGCTTGGCACGGATGCCATGCGGGACGGCGTGGACGTGCCTGGCAATGCGCTGCGGCTGGTGGTTTTCGAACGCACGCCCTGGCCTCGCCCGGACATTTTGCACCGCGAGAGGCGCGTCCATCTATCGGATGGCAACCCTAAGGCGTATGATGAGCGGATCGTTCGGCTTCGGTTGCGACAGGCGTTCGGCCGGCTTATTCGCAGGGCATCGGATCGTGGCGTCTTCGTGCTGCTGGACCGGCAGGCGCCGGCCCGGTTGATGTCGGCGTTTCCCGCGGGTGTCGCGGTGCGTCGCGTGGGGCTGGCGCAGGCCGTCAGCGAAACGGCGGCGTTCCTGCGGACACGCGCCTGTCTTCCCCCCTTTCCTCTCGCTTGAAGGTAGTCCTGTTTTGGTTAAGTTCACGGATAGGTCTGGAGACGACGATGCTGGCCGTTGACGCCTTGAATGCGCCCGAGGCGCTGGTGCTGACAATGGTGCTTGTGTCCGTCGCCGACGGCAGCATGACGGACCGGGAGATCGGCATCATGTCGGCTCAGGTGCAGACATTGCAGGCCTTTGAGGACTTCACCACCCATCGGCTTGCCGACGTCACCAATGCCGCTGTCAGCTTGCTGAACGAGGAGGAAGGGCTGGCGCATGCCGGCCGCCTGATCCGCGCGGCGCTTCCCGGCAAGCTGCGCGAGACGGCTTATGCCCTGGCATGCGAAGTCGTTGCCGGCGGCCGGGGCGCGCGAAACCAGTCGTTGGACATGCTGGACTTCGTGCGGGGGGAATTGAGTCTGGACCCGCTGATCTCCGCCGCCATTGAACGCGGGGTGCGGGCGCGGCATCAGCGTGTCGACCCGCCGGATTAGCGCGCGGCCGTCCATGGCTGACCCAGCCTTGGACGCGGATCGCCCTGTTGGACCGAAGAACCCGGAGTGGGACAGCCACGCGTTAAGCCTGTCCCGCTGCAAGCCGCCGGAAGGCGGCCCAAGGCATGGCCGGAAGCGCTCCCGGAAGCGCCCGGCGTGAGGGTCGTCGGGATCGCCAGTTGCCTTGCCGGCGCGCCGGTGGCCACGTTGGCGTTCCTGGCGGCGGGGCGATGGGCGGAGTTCTGGCCGGCCATGATGGGGATTGTCGTCAGCGCGACCGCCGCCTGCGCCTTCGCCTTTGTTTGGGCGCGTGACCTGCGTCTGCTGACAGAGGCGGTCCGGCGGGTCAGGACTGACGAAGCCGCCCCGGTTGCCGAGGCCACCGAAGCGATCCTGATGGAAACCCTAAGCCGGGAGATCGAGCGCCTGGCGCGCCGCCTGTCCACACGCTCGGCCTTGCACGAAAAGGACCGCAGGGCCGACACGTTGATCCTGGAGCGCCTGCCCGACCCGGTGATCGTGGTTGCCAGCGACAGGACGTTGCGCCGCACCAACGCGGCGGCGAGGGCCGCGTTTGGCGACGACATGGCCGCGGTGCTGCGCCATCCCGGCTTGCGTGCCGCGATTGACCGCGCCCTGGGCACGAGCCTGTCGCAGACGGCCGAGGTGGGACTGCGCGCGCCCGTGCCGCGCGACGTCTATGCGACGGTGGTGCCAATGGACCCGCCGCTGACGGACGGCGGCCAGGCCTTGGTGGTGCTGTCGGACCGGACGCGGGAACGCGTGGTCGAGCGCATGCGGGCGGATTTCATTGCCAACGTCAGCCATGAATTGCGAACGCCGCTGGCATCGTTGATCGGCTTCATTGAAACCCTGCTGGGACCGGCGGCCGACGACCCGCCGGCGCAGCGGCGCTTCCTCGGGATCATGGCGGAGCAAGGGGCGCGCATGAACCGGCTGATCGACGATCTGCTCAGCCTGTCGCGGATCGAACTGACGGAGCATCAGCCGCCGTCCGACCCGCTTGACATGGCGCTGCTGATCCCGCGCATGGCCGCCGGGTTCGAGCCTCGGCTGGCGCAGCGCGGCATGCGGCTGGCGATGAACGTTCAGGCGACGCTGCCCCACGTCGCGGGCGACGCCGACCAGATGGCGCAGGTGATGCAGAACCTGCTTGATAACGCGGTGAAATACGGGCGTGAAGGCGGCGTGCTGCGGGTTGACGTGGGGCACGCGCCGCCTGGTGATCGTTGGCCGAACCGGCCGGGGATCGTCATCGCCGTGGCGGATCAAGGGGGCGGCATCCCAAAGGAGCACCTGCCGAGGCTGACCGAGCGGTTCTACCGGGCGGACAAAGGCCGCTCCCGCTCCGTGGGCGGCACCGGCCTGGGGCTTGCGATCGTCAAGCACATCGTCAACCGCCACCG
>CAXTXZ010000244.1:0-6213 GCA_964248015.1 uncultured Rhodopila sp.
AAGAACAGCGCCAGGACGATGACGGTGCCTTGCAACAGGGGCAGGTCGCGGGTCGAGATGGCGGCGTTCAGGAGGAAGCCGGTGCCGGGCCAGGCGAACACTGTCTCGACCAGGATCGAGCCGCCGAGCAACTGGGCGAATTGCAGGCCCATGATGGCCATGATGGGCGGGGCGGCGTTCTTGATGATGTGGAGGAAGATGCGGCGGGGCGTCAGGCCCGTGCCCTTCAGGGTCTGGACGAACTCCTGCCGCCGGACCTCGTGGACCGTGGCGCGGACGGAGCGGGCGATGATGCCGGCGGGGATCATCGCCAGGGTGATCGCGGGCAGCACGAGGTGGCGCAGGTCCTCGATGCCAAAGGCGGCCAGGTTCGTGCCGGCGGGGCCGATGCCGGTGGCCGGCAGGGCGTGCAGGGTGACTGCGAACAGCACCACCATGACCATGCCCAGCCAGTAATGCGGCACGGAAATGCCGAACACGGCGAAGGCGGTCACCGTTCGGTCCGTCGCTCGGCGGTCGGAGAAACCGGCCAGCAGGCCAAGGCCGATGCCGAGGATAAAGCTCAGGCCGATGCCGCTGACGGCGAGCAGCGCAGTGTTGCCGACGGCGGGGAGGACCTCGCTGGCGACCGGGCGCTGGGTCATGATGGAAGTGCCGAAATCGCCGGACAGAACGTTGCGCAGCCACATCAGGTACTGGACCGGCAGCGGCTTGTCGAAACCGTAGGCGGCCTTGATCTGCGCCACCAGGGCGGCGGAGGCGTTTTCCGGCAGCACGGCGCTGATCGGGTCTCCGGGGGCGAGGTGGATGAACGAGAAGCAGACCAGGGACACGCCGACGATGATCGGGGCGGTGTAGAGCAGCCGGCGCAGGACGTAGGCGAGCATCAGCGGACGCGTGCAGGCATTAGGTCCTGGAGCCAGTCCCGCGCTTTCATGAAACCAGCGAGGTTGGGACCCAGCGTTCGGGGACCGAGGTTAGGCCCCGGCCACCTTGGGGCGGCGGCCAGGGCGGCGCGCTGGGTTCGTCGTGGCGTTGTCACGCGGCCAGCGCCGGGCGTTTCGCGCGCCAGGGGGTGACGCGCTCATAGGCATCGCCGGCGCGCAGCACGGTCGCGTCGTCGAACAGCTTGCCGACGATCTGCAAGGAGAACGGCAGGCCGTTCTCGGCGTAGCCATTGCACAGCGCCAAGGCCGGGTTGCCGCCGACGTTGAACGGCGTGGTGAAGGACGTCTTGGTGAACAGGCTTTCGGGCGGCACGGGCTCCAGCTTGGCGGCAGGCTCCTGCGTTGGCAGCATCATCAGGTCAACCGTGGCCATCACGGTTTGCATCGCCCGCGCGAGATCGACGCGGGCGCGCATCGCGAGGATGTATTCCTCGGCGCGGACCAGGCCGCCGGCGATGATGCGATAGCGCAGGCTGGCGCCGAACAGCTCGGGCCGGGCGCGCAGGTCCTGGGCGTGGATGGCGAAAAGCTCGGCGACGGCGATGACCTTCTTGGCGTTGTCGTAGTCCTTCAGCGGCGGCAGTGAGACGGGGCGGATTTCGGCGCCGAGCGACTTGAAGACGCCCAGGGTTTCATCGAACGCCTTGGCGGTGGCGGCGGAAAGGGGGAGTTCCTCGAACCAGCCCCAGGGCACGCCGATCGTCAGGCCCCTCACGTCGCCGGTCAGGGCGGCGCGGTAGTCGGGGATCGGCACGTTGGCCGAGGCCGGGTCTTCCGGGTCGTGGCCGGCGATGATTTGCAGCAGGATCGCCACGTCCTCGGTGGTCCAGGCGAGCGGGCCGGCGTGGTCGTGGCTGAAGCAGTTCGGGATGACGCCTCGGCGGCTGACCAGGCCGTAGGTTGGCTTCAGGCCGGCGATGCCGTTGGCGGCGGCGGGGCCTCGGATCGAGCCGCCCGTATCGCTGCCCATCGTGGCCGGGGCGAAGCCGGCCGCGACCGCCGCGCCCGAGCCGGAGGACGACCCGGCTGGCGAGTGGTCACGGTTCCAAGGGTTGCGGGCCGGGGGGAAGAGCACGTCCCAGGACGGGCCGCCATGGGCGAATTCCCAGGTTGCGTTCTTGCCGAGAAGCACGCCGCCCGCCGCCGTCAGCTTTTCGCCGCAGGCGGAGTCTCGGGCGGGGACGTTGTCCGCCAGCAGCTTGGACATGGCCGTGGTGCGGATGCCGGCGGTGTCGAAGATGTCCTTCAGGCAGTAGGGGATGCCATGCAGCGGGCCGAGCGGGCCGTTAGCCATGATGGCGGCCTCGGCGGACCTGGCCTCGGCGCGGGCGCGGTCGGGCGTCAGGGTGACGAAGCTGTCGAGCTGGCTGTCCAGGGCGGCGATGCGGCTCAGGCAGGCTTCGGTCAGCTCGACGGGGGATAGTTTCCTGGCCGCGATCGGGGCGGCGGCTTGAGAGATCGTGAGGAAGTGCAGGTCCATGGCTACGCCTCGGGCAGGAAGCGCGCGGCGACGAAGACATGCGCCGGTTCGTCAGCGCGGGGCGGTTCGTCGGCAATTGGTCGATCATGCGGTGGACGTTGCCGTAGGCGCTGACGAGCTGGGCGAAATATTCCGGCGGCAGGTCAAGGCCTGCGCGTTGGGCGAGGATCTTGATTTCCTCGGGCGTGGGTGCCTGGGCCATGGGTGCCTCCTTGTTCGGGAGCCTTTGCAGCAAGCGGCGTGCCAGTGGCTGCCTGGGCTAGTCGTGGCGCTTATGTGGGCATGCCCTTGAGAGGGCACCGTCTGGCCCCGGTATGGACAGCGGAGTGCCCTGAATTTATGCTGCGTTGCACAAATCGCATACGTTGGTCTTCAAGGAGCGTACCGCATGAGCACCGCCTTGCCCAAGATCGCCGTCATCGGCACGGGAGGCACCATTTCGGGCGTTGGCCGCGACAAGCTGGATTTTTATGAATACGGCACATCGGGGCGGTTCATGCATGTGGAGGAACTGATCGCCGGGGTGCCCGAACTGGCGCGCGTGGCCGACATCGTGCCGATCCGTTACAAGAACGTCGGCAGCACCGAGATCGGGCCGGCGGACTGGCTGGCGCTGCTGCGGATCATCCACGAAACGGTGGCTGGCGATGCCGCCATCAAGGGCGTCGTGGTGACGCATGGCACGGCGACGCTGGAGGAAACGGCGTATTTCCTCAATCTCGCGGTGAAGGTGGCGACGCCGGTGGTTGTGGTGGGGGCGATGCGGCCGTCCTCGGCGCTGGGGGCTGACGGCGGCAACAACCTGCTCAATGGGGCGCGGGTGGCGGGATCGCCGGAGGCGCGCGGCATGGGCGTCATGGTGGTGCTGAATGACGAGATCAACGCGGCGCGCGATGTCGCCAAGACCTCGAACTATCGCGTGCAGACGTTTGTTTCGCGGGATTTCGGCATCCTAGGATATGCCGACGCGGACGTGGTGAAGTTCTACCGCAAGCCGCTGCGGGCGTGCGCGCCGGAAACCGAGTTCGATGTCGCCGGGCTGAACGACCTGCCGCGTGTCGATATCATTCCGGCCTATGCCGGGGCCGATGCCGCGCTGGTGAACGCGGCGGTGGCGGCGGGCGCTCGCGGCATTGTTTCGGAAGGGTTTCCGTCAGGGGCACCCTCGCCGGCGCAGAAGGTGGCGTTGCGGGAGGCCGCCAAGGCGGGGGTCGTGGTGGCGCAGTCGTCGCGCTCGGGTAGCGGGCGGGTGATCGCCGACAAGGTGGCGCTGCGGGAGGCGGGCTTTGTCGCCGCCGACAGCCTGACGCCGCAGAAGGCGCGCATCCTGCTGATGATGGCGCTGACCGTGACGTCTGATATCGCGGACATCAGCCGTATGTTTGAAACGTACTGAAGGAGCGGACGATGGATCATGACGCGACGCGACAGGATGCCTCGGTGACGGCGCGGCAGATCGGGGCGACATTCGGGGCCGAGGTTTCCGGCATGCCGATCCATGGCGATGTCAGCCCTGAGTTGCTGACGCAGTTCGTTTCCTACCTGCACCGCTATCGCGTGCTGGTGGTGCCTCGGGCGTGTGTCGAGCCGGCCGATCTGGTGGCCTTCAGCCGCCGCTTCGGGCCGCTGGAGATCCACAGCCGGTTCGAGAACACGCTGCCGTCGCACCGGGAAGTCTTCTGCGTTGGCAATGTCGAAAGGGACGGCATGAAGGCCTCATTCTCGCGTGGGGTCGAGCAGTGGCATGCGGACAGTTCCTATCGTGAGACCGCGAGCGATGCCTCGCTGTTTTATGGCGAGATCGTGCCGCCGGAGGGTGGGGACACGTTGTTCGCGGACGCGACGGCGGCTTACCGGACGCTTGATCCGGCGTTGAAGCGGCGCATTGAGGGGCTGCGGGGGGTGCACTCGCTGGAGATGCTGCGGGCGTGGGGGCAGCGGCAGAACCCGGACCGCACGCAGGACGTCAGGAGCCAGGCAGCGGAGTTCCCCTCGGTCAGCCAACCGCTGGCGCGCGTGCATCCGGCCACGGGGGCGAAGTCGCTGTATGTCTGCCCGGCGGTGATCAGCCATGTCGAGGGGCTGGAGCCGGATGAAGGCGCCGCGCTGATCGAGACGCTGGTCGCGCATGTCACGCAGCCTCGGTTTGTTTACGCGCACCGTTGGCAGCAGGGCGATCTGGTGATGTGGGACAACCGCGCCGTGCTGCACACGGCGAGCCTGTTCGATCATACGAAATATCAGCGACTGATGTACCGGACGACGGTGGCCGGGAATGCGCCGGGGCTGGCGGCGTAACGGGTTACGCCGGTTCGTGTGCTGAGGGCCGCACCGGTCTTTCGCCAGCATGCCGCGATAGGTGGCCCGGACAAGCCGGGCCATGACGATGTGTGGGTTGGGCCATGCCGATGTGGGTTTTGCCTAACGGTTGGCGAGTTGCCAGGCCAGGTCTTCGACGGTTCCTTTAAGTTCTCCGGGACGGGCGGCTTTCGCCAGATCGGTCCAGTAGGTCGCGACAAGCCAGGTGGTAATGCAGTAGCCGATGCCGCAGATGAGCACGGTGGAGATCGTTCGCATGACCTCGACGGGCAGCACGTACATGTAGACGAGGAAGCCTATCGCGGTCCACAGGATGGCCACCGGATTGAAACCTTTCCAATACCAGTAGATGTCGTCGCGACGGAACAGCGCCGCCAGATCGATGCGGCAGCGCTTCATGACGATGTAGTCGGCGATCAGCACGCCGGTGATGGGCGAGAACACGTTGCCGAGCAGGCCGGCGTAGCTGGTGTAGCTGTTGACGACGTCGGGGACGGCGGACAGGGCGACGCCCAGGACGCTGATGATCAGCGTGGTCCAGAAGCGGCCGAGGCGTTCCAGGATGTTGGAGAGCGACAGGCCTCCGGTGTAGAGGTTGAGGACGTTGATGGTCCAGTTGTCCAGGCCGATCACGATCAGGAAGGCCATGTAGGCGACCCAGCCGCTGGTGAGGCCGGAGGCAACGTCGAACACGTTGGCGACCTTGCCCAGCGTCGCGGCGGCGCCATAGGCGCCCAGGATGGCGGCGAAGGCGGCGCCGAGGAATTTCCCGGCCAGCGTGCCCCACCACATGTCGAACCTTGAGCGCGTGTAGCGGCAGAAGTCGGCGGCGTCGGTCACCATGGTGATCGAGCCGGCGGCGATCGCGTTCGCCCAAGTAACGAACAGGACCCAGTTCGAGGTCGGCAGGCCGGGATAGTCCAGCACGGCGGAGATCGCGAAGTGCGGATCGTCATGCGTCGTCAGCAGGACCATGACATAGCCGAGCACCAGGACCTTGAACGGCAGGGCGGCGCGCGAGAGGTGTTTCAGGCTGTCGTAGCCGACAATCGCCACCACGGCTTGCAGGACGCCGAAGACCAGGCTGACGGTGACGAGCGAGTAGCTGACCCCGGTCCAATGGCGCAGCACGGCGACGACGGCGATCGATCCGGCGACGGTCTGGAAGGCGAACCAGTAGGTCGAGGCGACCGTGCGCAGCAGCGAGGGCACCCACTTGGCGCCTCGCAGGCCGAAGGTCATGCGCGTCGCGACCTGTCCGGGAATGCCGTAATCGGCGCCGACCGTGGCCATCGTCACGTAGAAGATCATTGCCAGCATGGTGCCGCCGACGATCGCGGCGACGGCGCCCTGGAAGGACAGTCCGGCGACGACGGCGAGGCCGCCGGTCATGATCGAGCCGGGGTTGAGCGCGAAGCCGAAGATGATGGCGAAGATGTCGAACCAGCGGACGGTGCGTTTCTCCGT
>CAXTXZ010000245.1:0-6209 GCA_964248015.1 uncultured Rhodopila sp.
TTCTTGCTCGCCCTTTGGAGTGGCTTTGCGTCGAACGCCTACGGGGATGTCCGCATCAAGGATATCGCCGACGTTGAGGGCGTGCGTGAAAACCAGTTGATCGGCTATGGCCTTGTCGTCGGCCTGAACGGCACCGGCGATAAACTCAACAACAACGTTTTCACCCGGGAATCCCTGATCGGCATGCTTGAGCGCCTTGGGGTGAATACCCGTGACCAGGTCACGTCGCTGTCCACAAAGAACATCGCCGCTGTCATGGTGACCGCCGAACTGCCGGCATTCGCTCGCAGCGGCAGCCGGATTGATATCGCGGTGTCCGCGCTGGGCGACGCCACGAACCTCACCGGCGGCACGCTTCTGGTGACACCCTTGTTGGCCGCTGATGGCGAGGTCTACGCCGTCGGGCAGGGCGCCCTTTCCACCGGCGCGATCGCGGCCCGTGGCGCGGCAAGCTCGGTTACCCGTGGCGTCCCAACGGCTGGCCGGATCGCCAACGGGGCAACCGTCGAGCGGGAGGTGCCATTTCGCCTCGATGCGGGCGGCGGCATTCGTCTCGGCCTGCGCAATCCGGATCTGACAACCGCCCAGCGGATCGCCAACGCGATCAACAACAAACTTGGCAGGATCGCCAAGGCAACCGATCCACGCACTGTTCAGCTTGATTTCAGCAACCGCGACACGGTCGAAACATTGGGCACTATAGAGAACCTCCGCATCGAACCTGACAACGCCGCGGTTGTGGTCATCGACGAAGCAAGCGGGACAATTGTCATGGGGGCGAACGTTCGCATCAGCACGGTCGCGATCGCGCAAGGCAACCTGACGATCCGGGTGACGGAATCGGCCGACGTCAGCCAGCCGAGAGCGCTGTCCTCCGGCACGACAACCGTGACACCGAACACAACCATCCAAATTGACGATCAGCATGACAAGAAGCTTGGCATACTCGGCACGGGCGCAACCCTACGGGACCTTGTCGCAAGCTTGAACGCCTTGGGCGTCGGTCCCCGCGACCTGATCAGCATCCTTCAAACCATCAAGGCGGCCGGCGCCTTGCAAGCCGACCTGCAGGTGCGCTGATGACAAAGCTGGCAGTTCCCCCGATCCAGCTCCCGCCAAGCACGGCGCCAGCCGCCCCGGTGATTCGGCCCGCACAGTCCGCCGATCCGGCGAAAATCGCCAAGGCCGCGCAGGACTTCGAGGCCATGGCAATCGGCCAGCTTCTGCAGCCGATGTTCGACACGGTGAAGACCGCGGACGGCCTGTTCGGCGGGGGTGCGGGAGAGGAAGCCTGGAAACCCATGCTGATCCAGGAATTCGCCAAGAAGATTGCCGCCCATGGCGGCCTTGGCCTGGCCAAACCGATCTATGACGAAATGATTCGCATACAGGAGAGCAAGGCAAAATGAAGGATGACATCGTGCAGGCGGCCACTCTTCTCGCCGACGTGCTGTCGCGTGAGAACGAGGCGTTGCAGCGGCTGGATTATCCTGCCGCCGTGGCCTTGGCGCCAGCCAAGGAAACAGTCTTCGCGACGTTTGCCCACGTCACCGCGCATCTGCCGCCCGTGGAGCATACGCCTGTGCTGGCGGCGCTGGGTCAACGCCTGCGCTCCCTGGCGGCGGAGAATCAGGCGCTGCTGGAACGCGCCATAGAAGTGCAGACCCGCATCGTCCGCATTGTCGCGCGCGCCGCCGCGCCCGGCGCGACGGACGGGCGTTACACGGTTCCTGGCGGACGCGCGCAGCCGAAACAGGTCAGGGCCCTGGCGTTGTCCACCCGCGCTTGAGATCACTCGCCATGAGGGGCGGCCGTGGAGGGATTGCCGAACAAGCCAAAGAAATCGCGCGTGATGCCCGGCGTCAGCGCGCTGACCGGGTTAAGCGTGAAGGCCGGATTGTCGATTGGCCCATCAATGCCGTAACGCGCCGCGAACACGCCTCCCCCGATCTCCGGGCTGAACAGCCTTCCCACCAGGGGCAAGCGCCCAAGCATTGCGTTGAAAAAATAAGCAGGCACAATCGTGCCGTTGATGGCGGCTCGCCTGCCGGACAGGTCAATGGTTCCCCTGGCGGTCACGCCAAGGGAAGCATTGTATGCCCGCGCCTGCTTCAGTATCACGCTTGTTCCTTTATAATAAAAGGGCGCGACAATGCTTGAGAACGCCATGCCGGGGCCACGCAGCACGTCAACCAGGCCATACAGCGTGATCGCTTGCAGGAACTTGCCGATGACAGGAGAGTTCTTGACGCGAACATCCTGGATGTCCATGGTTCCCAGCAGTGGGTAGTACCCGGTCAGGGCCTCAAACGTCCCGGTGATTGTCAACCGTCCCGACTGCATCATCTGGAGGGTGTCCACGCCACGCAGGAAGCTTCCCGCATCCATCGCCTCGACATGCAGATGCCGTTTTCCGCCCTCAGGCGTTATCTTGATGGAAAACGCCGCCTTGGCCGCCAGTGATCCGCTCGCGTCCAAGACGCGGACCGTCGCGCCATCCCCCTGGGCGCTCGCCAGGAACCCGCTGGCTCGCTCGCCGCCGGCAAGCAACACGTGGTCAAACCCGGCCTCCAGAGACCAGGGTGGCTTCGTGACGGCCGGCACGGCCGCTGCGTTGTCGGTTTTTTCCGTCAGCTTCGGCTCCAGGTCAAGTTGGTCGCCATGCAACGCCACCGCGACAGGCTGGCCCGCGGCGAGAAGAACCGTGCCCCGCGCCTGGGTGCGCCCCAACCTGATCGTGTCAAGCTGCACGGACCTGGGCTGGCCATCGGCGAACTCCGCCGATCCGTTCAGTTGCAGTTCGTCGCCGTGGACGATGATCCGGTCGATCCTTGTGATCCGGTTGCCTGACAGGAGAAGGACGGCGGAGGCGCTGGCGGCCACGCCAGAAGGTTTGCTCCAGGCCAAGGGAGCGACTGAAAGGGTTGCCGCCGCAAGGTCGCCGTTGACCGTCACCGACCCGGCGCCGTTGCGCCGTCCAATCACCAGGGCCGTCAGCGGGATCGTTCCCTCGACGACGTCCGTGACACGAAGCCCGGCCGCGTCAAGCTGTTCGGCGCGGGGCTGCCCGCTGACCTCGAACTTCTGGAACGCCTGATCGGGCGCACCGGCATTGAAGGCCAACGTGCCGCTGATGTTGACGGGGATGGCAGCCAGCGCGCCATGTCCCTTCAGGCTGAGTCCCTCCTTGTCCACCACAAGGTCGAAAGCGCCTTCGTCCAGGTCCTTTCCGGCAACGACATCCAACAACCGGAGATGCTTCAGGTGGCTCTCGGCGTGGATGCGTATATCGTCGATCCGCAGTTTCTCCTGCAGCGGGAACTGGATATCGAATGCCGACGCCGCATCGCCGGCGGTCGCCTTCAAGGCGATTGGGTGAGCCGCCAGACGGTGACGGCCTGGGGCTTTCAACCGCGCCAGCGCGCTGACGACCGGTCCCGCGGCCTGAGCATGGATCACGGCGAACTGGTCGCGGTAGGACAGGCCGGTGATGCGCATCTGGCCATCCCTGATCGCCAGGTCGGCGCCTCCGTTACGAATGCGCTGACGCGCTGAATCCAGCCGGATATCAAGCGTGTCGGGATCAACCAGATGCAGATGCACGTCCGCCTGGTCAACCGGCGGAAGGTCGTCGAGCCAGGTGAAGACCCCGTTGGAGCCATCCAGGGTGCCGCTCGCTTTCGTCAGCACGACGTCATGCAGCGTGTCGTTCGCCTCGATCAGCAACGCGGCGGAACCTGTGGTGACTATGCCGCCCGTGATGTTCTGGACGATCCAGGAACGAGCGGCGCGGGCCATGCCGACCGGCCACAGGCGGGGCAGGTCCGCCATGTCGATCTGGCTGACGCCAACCGTGACGGCTGCCGTGATCCGGTCCAGGGCACGCGCGACCTGGCCGCTGACCAGGACAACCTCCGGCTTGGTGTCGGCGGAGCGGGACACGTCAAAGCGCGCCTGGGTGATCGCAATCAGCGCGGGCGTTCCGGACAGGGCGATCTCGCCGTGCCGCAACGGCAGGCGGCCCTTGCCGATCTGGATGCCGCCCTCGCCCAGATGGATGTTGGCGCTTCCGTTGCGCAGGCGGAAACCGGCGTCCAGCCTGACCGCCGCCTCCAGCGAAACCGGAAGGTCAACCCCCGCGACCGCCGGGGGCGCTCCGTCCACGGCAGCCGGTCGGAACGGGGTCAGTTTCATCTCAAGTTTCGTATCCGCCCGCGGCGCGAAGTCCGCGGACGCCACAAGAACGGCGGATTGCCCTCCCAGTGTCAGGGGCGCATCCAGGGAGCCGACAATATGCCCGCTGGCGGACCGCAGAAGGTCAACGCTCATGTCCGACGTCGCCAAGGTCAGGCCAGACTGCTGATCATGCAATGTCACCGTCGCGTGGCGAAAATGCGCCCTGCGGATCTGGTCCAGCAGTCCCTGACGGCCCCACCGAGCCGTGGTGGCGGGACGGCCACGCGGGTCGCGGATCGTGTCACAATTGGCCGGTCCCGCCGCGGCGGGCGCATCGGACGCGGCGCCCTCCGTTTCCCCGCCGCTCAGTCCGATCAGGCCGGACGCGTCCCTTGTGAAGGCGAGGCGGGCGTGATCCAGTTCAACCATGCGTGGGACAACATGGCCCGCCAGCAGGGCCGCCAGGGATAATGTCACGTGCGCATCCGGCGCCTGGAAAAGGCTTCGGCCCAGCTTGTCGGTGACGGCAATGTTGGAGACGCGCAGGTCAAGCGGGTAATCAATGCCACCATGGAACCCTTCCCACGCAAGGACAAAACCGTCGAATGTCACATGAATGGGCGCGTATTCGTCGCTGATCACGCTTCTCACCTGGTCCGCCAGCCAGCCAAGCTGGATCGGCCCTTGCGACAACCGCCACGCGGCGCCGGCCAGAAGCACGCTGCCCGCGACCAGGCACCCGATCGCTGCATGCAGCACGCCATGCGCCACCTGGGAGCAGGCAAGCGCTATTCGTCCCAACCGCCGCCTTATCCCCAACGTCCGGATCACAGCGAGATCGTTTGAGCCATGGACTCCGTCCCCTTCACCCTGCCGAGCCAGTGGCCCGCCGCATACGACAACGCCGCGGCCGACCGTTTGGTTGAACGCTTCCAAGCTATCGGCGACACCGAGGCCGCCCTGCTGGCGGCTCCCGGCGTCCTGTCGCTGCTGCGCTGCCTGGGAGGCAACAGTCCTTACCTTTCTGGACTGGCGTTGCGTGAGGCCGCGACGTTTCGCCATCTGGTCGCCGAAGGCCCTGATGCCGCCTTCATGCGCAGCCTGTCCAGGCTTGGCCTTGTTTCCCCTGCCCTGAAACGCCCTGAGATTGCGGCTTTCCTACGTCAGGCAAAGCGCGAAATCGCCTTGGTCGCGGCCATCGCGGACATCGGCCAGATCTGGCGGCTGGAGGCAGTCACAGGCGCGTTGACCCAACTCGCCGAGGCTGCCTTGCGGCTGGCGATCCGCCATCTGCATTGCGCCGCGCACGCCAAGGGAGCGATACGCCTGCGCGACCCGGACCGCCCCGATCTTGATTGCGGCTTCGTGGCGCTGGGCATGGGGAAGCTGGGCGCGGCGGAGCTGAACTACTCGTCCGACATAGACCTCATTCTGCTGTACGACGCGTCCTCATCCGCTTACGCCTCGGGCAGCGCCGCTGACAGCGTTGGCTCCTTCACCTCCCGCATGGCGCGCGACCTTGTCGGCCTGATGGAAAGCCGGGACGCGAACGGCTACGTCTTTCGCACCGACCTGCGCCTGCGTCCCGATCCCGCCGCGACGCCGCCTGCCGTCTCAGCCCTCGCCGCGCTGACCTATTACGAAAGCATGGGCCAGAACTGGGAAAGGGCGGCCATGATCAAGGCCCGCCCGATCGCCGGCGACCTCGACCTGGGGCAACGCTTCCTGGACGCCATCCGCCCCTTTGTCTGGCGGCGCGGCCTGGACTTCGCCGCCGTCGCCGACATCCATGCCATGAAGCGCCGCATTGACGCGGCGAAAAACACCGCGCTGAACCGCGGCCCGGACCCCGTCGCGCGCATCGCCGGCCACAACGTCAAGCTGGGCGAGGGCGGCATCCGGGAAATCGAGTTCCTGGTGCAGACCCAGCAGATGGTCTGGGGCGGACGCGATCCCAGCCTGCGCCTCAAGCCGACCTTGCAAGCCGCCAGCCGCCTGGTGGAGACCGGCCATCTTTCGGTTGAAGCCTGCGC
>CAXTXZ010000246.1:0-6194 GCA_964248015.1 uncultured Rhodopila sp.
GTCCTGATGGCGCCGGCGCAGCGCCACGACCGCCGCGGCCGGCGCCCCCTGGCGCTCCAGTTACTACAGTCGCGCCAGGACCGCCTTCACGCCTTCAACCCTGGCCGCGACTTCGCGCCGCTTGTCCTCGGCCGCCTCCGCCCCTCCTGCCTTCGCCAGCCCGAGCCGCGCGATCACATGCGGCAATGCCGTGCCCTGGCCGACCAAGGTGACCAGGATCACCAGAAAGGTCGCGAACAGCACAAGGTCGCGGTCCGGGAACGGCGCGCCGTTCACCGTGAGCGGGATGGACAAGGCGGCGGCGAGCGAAACCGCGCCACGGATGCCGGTGAAGCCGATCAGGAACGGGTATTGCCATCCCGGCGCCGGGTCCCGCGCGCGTATGGCCGGCACCAGCCAGCGCGGCAGGTAGGTCGCCGGAAACACCCACACGAAGCGCACCGCCATGACAACGAGGCTGATGGCAAGGCCCACCAGCAAGGCCCATGCCCATCCCGCGGAGCCAAGCCCCCGCAGGATGACGTGCGCCTGAAGGCCGGTCAGCAGGAACACCACGCCTTCGACCAGGTGCACGACCAGGCCCCACACGAAGTAGCCTTGCAGGCGGGTGGCGGGCGCGATGAAACGCGGGCCGTTCCAGCTCACGTAGAGGCCCGTCGCCACGGCGGCGAGCACGCCGGAGCCGCCGAGAGCGTGGGGCGGCCAGAAGGCGAGGTAAGGGGTCAGCAGGGCCAGCACGATTTCAACCTGCGGGTCCTTGGCCAGGCGTCGCAGCCGGAGCATGGCCCAGCCCACGGCAACCCCCCATGACAGCTCGCCAATGACGATCAGGGCGAAGCTGGCGGCGGCCGCGGCGACGGATATCCTGCCGTTCTCCACCGCCGCCAGGGCAAAGCTGAACAGGATGAGGGCCGTGGCGTCGTTCACCAATCCCTCGCCTTCCAACACGGTCAGGATGCGTTGGGGCACCGTGAGCCGCCGCGCGATCGCCATGGGCGCGACCGCGTCCGGCGGCGACACCACGGCGCCAAGCACAAGGCCCACCGCCCAGGGCAGGCTCAGCAGCCAATGCGCGATGGCGGCGACCGTGGCCGCGGTGAACAGCACGCAGCCCACCGCGAGCAGCATGATGGGGCGCAAGTTGGCGCGAAACCCATCCCAGCTCATCCCGACGCCGGACGAGTAAAGCAACGGCGGGAGGAGAAGCAGCAGCATGAGGTTGGGATCGAGGGCCACTTGCGGCAGGCTCGGCGTGAAAGCGAGCGCGATGCCGACCAACACGAGCAGGATCGAGTGCGGCATGGCCAGGCGGCGCGCGCCCGCGGCGGCAAGGGCGGTGACGGCGACAAGCGCGAAGCCAAGGAGAAGGTCTGAAGGCATGGCCGGCAGCTTTAACGGAAAAATCCGGATTTGGCCTTGCCGATGTTGCCGGACGGGATTGAGCCGCGAACTTGCGGCAGATGGGCCAGGCAAGCCGCCGACGGCAGGGGAAGCCCGCTCCCAGATGATGCCGTCCGCCGCCCGCCAAGGCGCGCCTGCAAGCCCGAGCGGAAGCCGCCTCATGACAGGGATCGGCCATCCTGACCGCCGCGGGTGTCCCTGGAACCGAACGGAGACTGCTTCCGTCAGGCCTTCAGCAGCGGACAGGCGTGTTCCGACAGCGGGCGGAACGCGTCCTCGGCGGGCGTCGTGGCGACCATCTTCATCAGGTCCCATTCCCCCTTGCTTTCGGCGGGGCTTTTCACCTCAAACAGATAGCAGGGGTGGATCTTGCGCCCGTCCTCGCGGATCTTGCCGTTGGCGCCGAAGCAGTCGTCATCGGTCGGCATCGCCTTCATGCGCGCGATGACGCCGGCGCCGTCGGCCTTGGCCGCGGCGGGGCCGAGATCGGCGACGGCCTTGAAGTAGTGCAGCGCCGAGGAGTACTGACCGGCCTGGATGCTGTTCGGCCACAGCGAGACCTTTGGCTTGATCCGGTCGGTGAAGGCGCGCGTCCGGTCGTTCAGGTCCCAGTAGTAGCTTTCGCTCATCACCAGCCCCTGGCCGATGTCCAGCCCAATGGAATGGACGTCCGTGCTGTACATGATCAGGCCGGCGATCTTCTGGCCGCCCTGCGTGATGCCGAACTCATGCGCCTGCTTGACGCTGTTGACGGTGTCCAGCCCGGAATTGGCCAGCCCGACCACCTTGGCGCCCGAAGCTTGCGCCTGGAGCAAGGCGGCGGAGAAATCCGTGGTTTCCGGAAAGGGGTAGACGTTGGCGCCCAGCACCTTGCCGCCCGCGTCGGTGACGAACTTCGTGGCGTCGCGCTGCAACGCCTGGCCGAACGCATAGTTGGCGGTGATGAAGTACCAGGAGTTGCCGCCCTGCTTGGTCAGCGCCGCCGAGGTGGACTTGGACGCCATGTAGGTGTCGGTCACCCAGTGGATCGTGTTGGGCGTGCAGGCCTTGCCGGTCAGGTCGGAGGTCGCCGTGCTGGTGCTGAGGTACATCTTGTTCTGGTCGCGGGCGATGCCGGTGATGACCAGGGCGCAGGACGAGGCGCCGCCGTCCTGGATGACGTCCACCCCGTCCTGGTTGAACCACTGCTTGGCGATCGACGCCGCGAGGTCGGGCTTGTTCTGGTGGTCGGCCACCAGGACATCGACCTTGAAGCCGTGGTCGCCCCATTCCTGGATCGCCTGGCGGGTGCAGGCGACGGAGGTCGGGCCGGTGATGTCGCGGTAAACCCCGGACTGGTCGTTCATGATCCCGATGCGGATGACGGGTTGCTGCGCGCGCGGGCGGCGAAGCGGCAGGGTCGTCGCGGCGGCGGCCGTCGAGCCAAGCAGGGTGCGGCGGGTCAGGATCATTGGTTTCCTCCAGGATCGCCCTCTGGACGGGGCGGCGCTTGATTATTAGCAGCGGCTGGAGGGCGTGGTCGAGACGGGACGGCGTCGGGGCCTTGCGCTGAAGGCCTTGCTATCCCGGACCAAGCTTTCCATGGTTGATACTCTCATTTTGGGTCTTTGCATGGCGTTGAGCTTGACAGACAAGGAAACCGACCGGCTCGCCCGTGAAGTCGCAACGCTGACCGGCGAAACCCTGACCGACGCGATCCGCGCAGCCCTGGCGGAACGGCTTGAGCGTGAACGGCTACGGCGAGGCCAGCCTGTCCGGCTGGCTGATCAGTTGGCGGCCCTTGGTCATGAGTGCGCCGCTTTGCCGAACCTTGATGAAAGGACTCCGGAGGACATCATCGGCTACGGTGACGCCGGCCTGTGGCGTTGATGGCTGTTGATACGTCCGCCGTCGTGGCGATCCTCTACGGAGTTCCCATCAGGCGCCGCCGGATTTCCGGCACGGCACGATGCGTCAGCGCCATCGCCTGTTGTTCGATCTTGCCGTCCTGGGACGACAGCTTGGCGATCACGAGGCGGTTGGCCCGGTCGATGAACAGGTTCTGGCCGTGGACGCCCATGGCGAACAGGGTTTGCGGCTCCTCGTGGATGACGTACCAGCCGCTGCGGTAGCTCATGGTGGGGCTGATCGGCGCGAAGCTCTCGCCCCACGCGCCGTTTCGCCAGGCCTCGCGGTCGCCCTTCGTGGCGATGTCGTCGATCCAGGCGGCGGGGATGATGTCGGCGTTGCCGCGGCGGCCGTCGTCCAGCATGAGCTGGCCGACGCGGGCCAGGTCGCGAACCGTCGCGCAGAGGCCGCCGGCGCAGCGGGCCGCGCCCTCGCAATCGACCGTGACATGGGCGCCGTGCCCGGCGCCCATCGGCTTCCAGAGCAAGGCGCCCGCGAGGTCGGCGAAGCGCCGCCCGGTTGCCCGTTCCATGACCCATCCGAGAAGGTCGGTGTTCGGCGAAACGTAGCTGAACGGGCCGCCATGCGGGCTGCGGGACACGGGCAGGCTTTGGAAGAAGGCGTGAAAGCCAAGCCTTGGTTCGGCCGCCGGGACCGGGGCCCAGTTGGACGCGGTTTCGTAGTCGCGCATCCGGTGATCATCCAGGGCGATGCCGGTCCGCATGTCGAGGAGGTGGCGGATCGTCGCGCCCTCGTAGGCGGTGCCCGCGATCTCGGGCAGGTAGTCCGACACGAGCGCGTCCGTGGCGAGGTCGCCGTTGCGCTGGAGGATGCCGGCGAGGAGTCCCGTGACGGCCTTGGAGACCGACATCAGGATGTGCGGCGTGCGCCGCGTGGCGCCGTTGCCATAGGCCTCGAACACGACGTGGCCGTCTCGCAGGACGACCATCCCATCCGTCGCGGTGGCTTGGAGGAAGCCGTCAAGGCTCAGGGACGCGCCCGCCATCGGGAGCTTGAACGCGCTGAGGGATTGCGGGGCCTCCGGCAGCGCCCGCACGGTTTCGGGGTCGTGTTCGATGTCGGCCACGGGGATGATCTCCCGGACGTTGCCGAACGCCCAGCGGCTGAACGGGGCGTCGCGCCAGTTCGAGCGGTCCGCCCCGTTCGGGTTCAGGCGGTCATCAGGGGTTATCGACATTCTCCCATGCCTCCCGTGCGGCATTCCGTCGCGCCCCGGCGGCGAACCCCCCTGTGCCGCGCTTGCAGCCCAGCCAGCCTCTCGGTTTGGACGCGCGGCCGGGGCTTGCGCCGAACTGCTGGGCACGTCGCAGCCCAGTTGGGACTGCGACGTGCCATGGCTCATTGTTTCCCAAGCGGATTCACGCCTCCGGACCTTTCGGCCCCTGGCGATCCGCCATGGCCACCCTACAGCAAGCTTGCCGCGAGGTCCGCGTCGGGGACGTTGGTGAAATCCTTGCTCATGCTCTTGGTGACCGCGCCTGACGCCGCCTTGTCCAGGTCCTCGCGGATGTCGTGCAGCATGTGCGCCGGCGCCGCCAGCACGATGGCATCCACTTCCCCGGCCTTGACGGCCCGGTTGAGGTAGGTGGCGACGATCTTGGCGAAGCCGGTCTTGGACTGCTCCTTCGGGTTGACATGCGGCGCCTTGAGCTGGTTCGCGCCGGCGCTCGCGCTCTCGTCCACGTCGCCGCGCCCGTCCGCGTCGAAGCTGTGGATCGTGCGGACGTGCTCGCCCTCGCCGACCAGGACGCGGGCCTTGCCTCCGTCCGCCACGACATACCATGTGGTGTCTTGCTTGCTCATTGGGGTTTCCTGCTGAAGCGGGTTGCAATGCCCGCGTTGTTGCCACTTGGCCCGCTGCCCGCGCAAGCCTTGCGGGTCACGTTCAGGAACGGGCCCTGCTCATTTGGTTGAATGCGCCTCTTTGGCATCCTGAAGGGGAAAGCTGGCTGGCGGGCGCGCCCGCATCCTCAAAGTGGGCAAGAGCCGGGCGCGTTCAAGCTTGCGACCATGCGCCGGAGCGCTCGCAAGCCAACCGACGCGGGAAACCATCCTGTGTCACGCGTCCGGGCGCACGGGATTGCGCGGCGCTGCCGTCAGGCGGTCAGGATGGGAACGATTTCCGCCAGCAGGGCCGGGTCGCCGACCGCGATGATCCTGCCGTCGCCGTCCAGCCGGGGCGGGTTGCCGAACCAGTCCGTCAGCGCGCCGCCCGCGCCTCGGACCACCGGCAGCAGCGCGGCCCAGTCCCAAGGCTTGAGGTCGCATTCCACGATCACGTCGATCTGGCCGAGGGCGAGCAGCCCGTAGGCGTAGCAGTCTCCGCCCCAGGTGTTGCGGCGGACGCGCCCCTTCAAGGTTTCGAACCGAGGCGCGTGCCCTGCCAGCATTTCTGGGCTGGTGCAGGACAGCTCGGCGTCCGACAGGTTCTTGCAGGCTCGGGCGCCGGGCTTGCCGCCCAGGGGACTGGCGAAGGCGGTGGCCTCGGCGCGGACGCCGGTCCAGCGCTCCCCGGTGACAGGCTGGTCGATGATGCCGATCAGCGGGTCGTCGCCGTCCAGCAGGGCGATCAGGGCGCCGAAGGTCGGGCGGCCGGTGATGAAGGCGCGCGTGCCGTCGATCGGGTCGAGCACCCAGCGCAGGCGGGCCTCGGGGCGTTCGAGGCCGAATTCCTCGCCGAGGATGCCGTGATCGGGGCAGTGCCGGCGCAGGACTTCGCGCATCGCCAGCTCGGCGCCGCGGTCGGCGGCGGTGACCGGCGACTGGTCTGGCTTGATGTCGGCGGGGACGGAGCCGCGGAAGTGCGGCCGGATCACGGCGCCGGCGGCGTCGGCGGCGGCGATGGCGGCGGCGAGGCAGAGGGTCAGGTCAGGGGTCAGGGCGAG
>CAXTXZ010000247.1:0-6166 GCA_964248015.1 uncultured Rhodopila sp.
ATGGCCGGACGCAGCCGAACGGCTACACGGAGTTCATCCTGCACCGCCGCCGGCGGGAGGCGAAGGCGGCTGCTTGAAGCAGGCTGCTGCCAACCGGCCTGGAAGTCCCCTTCCAGATACCAATGGTCGGGTCAGTGCCGCTGCGTGCTTATCCCATCAGCCTCGTCAGAAAAGGTGGTCAAGGGACAGCGATCCAGGTCGTCAGCCTGAACATCGCGCAGCAGGGACCTAACCTCGCATATCGCGCTTTCTCGCGCCCGGCTGGTCTCACGAAGGGCTGCGTGCACTTCATGCGAGGGCGCGCTGAGCAAGTCCGCTTCCAGGGCGTCCAGTAATGCAGCCAGGGCCGATGTTGCATTCCACGGCTTGGTCATGGCCAGACCCTCGCCAGCCCGTGGCGCAGCAATGCTCGCCGCATCCGTCGGCGTGTGGTGTCGTACTCGACGGAGGTCAGGCGGTAGTGGCGCTGGATTTCCTCGGCAGTCAAGCCGTTCGTCAGGCCGGCAATCACCTTCAGCGCCTCCACGTCGGAGGCGAACAGCCGGTCCACGGCCGCAAGCGCTTCCGAAGCCGCATAGGCGCGCTCTGGATTGGGGTCGGAACTCACACCGGCCGTCATCGCCGCGGCGTTCTCATGCGTCGGCTGCACCGGGCCTTCACGCCTTTGCCGACGCCATTGCTCGTCACACAGGCTGCGCATGATGCCGCCCAGGAACGCCAGCAGGGGCACGCCAGGTGGCCAGCGCCGCGTTCCCTCAAGGGCGCGCAGCACGGCCTCGTGAAGCAGGTCGGACCAGGTCACGCCGCTGGGCAGGCCGCGGGCGCGGAGCCGGGCGAGCGCACGCAAGCGCAGCAAGTCTTCGTCGGAGAGAGCGTTCAGCGCTTCGCCGACATCCCTTTGTGGGGGAGATGCGTCCCCGACCCTTTCCTTCCATCGCGGCACTGACTGCGTCATCGCTGTCTATGCGCTTGCCAGGGGTCAACGCGGACAGCATGGCAAAATATATCCCGAGTGTCCGCATTCCCTCCCGCCAGGCGCATGGTTCCGCACAGGCCTGATCGATTTGCCGGATTGGAGGAACCTGATGGCATTATCTTCCGACAACGACATTGCCGCGCACACGGCTCGGTTCATCGCCATGCTGGACGACGCCTTCCGGCGGTTCGGCGAGCCAGGGGGCTTGCCGCCTCGATTGCGAGAGGCCGTACTGGCGACGCCGCGACATTGCTTCGTGCATCGTTTCCGCATGGGCGACGGTCCGCTGCAAGACCTTGACGCCGACCCGGGTCAGCTCCTTTCGGCTGTCTACAGCGATCAGGTCATGCGGCATGTGGATGAAGCAGGCGAGCTGCTGCCCTCGTCCAACTCGCAGCCAAGCTACGTGCTGTGGCTCCTGCACCTGCTCAACCTCGAACCTGGACAGGCTGTACTCGAAATCGGCTCCGGCTCCGGCTGGCTCGCGGCGATCATGGGCCGGCTGGTCGGCCCGTCTGGGAGAGTGGTCGGAATCGAGCTGCTTCCCGACCTGGCGCAACGGAGTCGGATGGATCTGGAAGGCCTTGCTGTCGAGAACGTCAGCATCATCACCGGGGACGGCGCGCAGGGGCACGCCGCAGGCGCACCCTACCACCGCGCGATGATCACGGCTGCCACGTGGGACCTGCCGGCCGCGCTGTTCGATCAAATCAAGGACGGGGGCAACATCCTGGCGCCGATCGAATTGCGCGACGGCAGCGGTTGCGAGGTGACGGTGTTGCGTCGGCAGCGAACAGTGCTGGTCGCCCAAAGATCAATCCAAGGTTGGTTCGTGCCGTTGCTCGGGCCTAACCAGGATCACGGCGCAGCACGTCGGCCGCTCGACAGCCTGCCATTCTGGAACGAGGTGCGCGGGAAGCCGAGCGTGCGCCGCGGCTTTCCGCTTGGGGCGCTGCCCCATGACGGCCCGGCGCCCGTTGCCGCGCAGTTCCGCGCCTTCCTCGGCCGGACCGAACCGGGGATGGCGTCGTTTACGACAGGGGCGGACGCCGAATGGGCACCGTGGCGGCCCGCGCCGCCATCAAGTCAGCCAGTGCCGCCCTTCGGCCTCGTGGACGAGGCGAACCGATCCGTGGCGCTGTGGGATGCGGGCAAGCTGATTGGCTACGGGGGCCACGGCGCGGCCGTCCGTCTGGCGCGGGCCTACGCCCAGTGGGCGAAGCTCGGCCTGCCGGGAATGGGCGCGTTCGAGTTGCAGGTTCATCGGGCGGACGCCGCGCCGGCCAACAACGACCATCGATGGGTGGAGCTGCGGGGTGACACCGCGCTTGCCTGGCAGATCAAGCCTGATGCGACGAATTGGCAGGATTTGATCAACAGTACGCGCAATCAATCGGCCTGACGCCGCTCGTGGGTAAAGGCGGTCCTGCAAGCCGACGGGCAAGTCCGGCTTGGACAGGTGTGCTTCCACCGTGTGGTCCTGGACCGGCTGGCGGGATCGCGCCGAGGGCGCGTTCGACACAACCGACTTGTCCATTGATTGGGAGGGCGAGGTGGCCCGCTGTCCCGAAAGCCGGCCAGCATGAGTTGGCGCGGACGCCACGAAGGAGGCCAGCCTTTACGTCCGCGCCGGTTCACCGCAGCCAACCGCGGAGCTTGGCAACAACTGCCAGGGGCTTCCCGGGTACGTGGTGCGCTGGATCGACCAGGGGATCGGTTGCTCGAAGGTGCCGGACATACACGACGTCGGGTTGATGGAGGACCGCGCGACCCTGCGCATCTCGTCGCGGCATATCGCCAACTGGCTGCATCATGCGCCCGACGACGCAGGGCCTACCCAACTGCCACGACTGACGGACGTATCCGAGGTGGCCGGTCATGGTGGGTTTGGCGGAAAGCCATCAACCGGTTCAAGAGCGCCTGCCATCGGCACCCTCGGGCACGGATCACAGGGCATCCCGAACAAGGCCATCCTGGCCGATACGTCGCAGCCAACATCGTCTGCTGGGGACGGTGACAACGATCTCATGGCGGCGCGGTCTGTTTCCATAACGCAGGATGGTTGATAGGCGCGGCTGATCAATTCCCAGTTGAATGTTGGTTTCCGCTGCCGGATCGTCCGAAGCTAGCCGGGTGAAGTCGCGATGACGCCGAGCCGATGTTGATTTCACCTGACCCCAGTTCCGGCTGGCGCACGCTTTGCATGTCCGCAGCCAGACCGCGCATGTCCGGTTGGCTGCCTGCTATCCAGAACAGGAGGTCATCATGATCAACCGTCCCATCAAATGGCGGACAGACGCTGCTGTTGCCAGCGCGACGGCCGCCGCAGCCTTGGATGTTGGCCAGCCGCAAGACAGCCCAACCAGCGCGTGCCAGAGCAAGCGAGGCAAGATCCTGCCGCCGGATGATATGCGCCAGCATCACGCGACCGGCGCACCCTCGGCGTGACGCCGACGCCATGACCACGGCGGACCTGCTGGTGCAGCAGACCATCAACGGACTGAGCCTGGGCGCGATGTACGCGCTGCTCGCGCTCGGCTTCACCCTTGTCTACGGCATCCTTGAGCTGATCAACTTCGCGCATTTCAACGTGTTCATGGTTGGCAGCTTCATTGGCATGTGGACCTTGCAGTTGATGGGGATCAACGGCCAAGCCGTGGTGATGAGCGGATTGCCGCTGGTGGGCGTGCTGCTGCTGGCGCTGATCGTCACCATGGCGCTGTCCGGCGCCCTTGGCGTGCTGATCGAGCGCCTTTCGCTGCGGCCCCTGCGCAACGTGAAAGGCCCCGCCGCGATGATCACCACGATCGGCGTGTCCTACGTGCTGTTCAACATTGTGCTGCTGGCGGTCGGCGCGGATTCCAAGAACTACCCGAATCCGCTGCCCCCGACGCAGTTCACTATCGGGGGCGCCGTGTTGCGGCTGCGCGAGATCCTGATCTGCGTCATCGCGACGCTGCTGATGCTCGGGTTGCACGTCTTCGTGCAGCGTTCGAAAATGGGCCGGGCGATGCGCGCGACAGCGCAAGACCCCGAGGCCGCGCGGATGATGGGCGTCGAGGTCGATCGCGTCATCATCATCGCATTTTTCCTCGGATCGGCCCTGGCCGGCGCCGGCGGCATGATCTTCGGCCTGTATTACAACTTCACGAGCTTCATCATCGGCTTCACCGCCGGCCTGCGCGCCTTCACGGCGGCCGTGCTGGGTGGCATCGGCAACGTGCCTGGCGCCATGCTCGGGGGGGTGATCATCGGTCTGATCGAGGCGATGGGCGGGCAGTTCATCGCCACTGCCTGGACCGACGTGATCATCTTCTCGATCCTTGTCCTGGTCCTGGTGTTCCGTCCCTCCGGCCTGCTTGGCCGTGTCGCTCCCAACAAGTCCTGATGAGGCTGTCATGAGCACAGACACCGCCGCGCCAGCGTCCCCCGTCGATGCGCCAGCGGCTTCGGTCTGGTCCAGGCCGTTCGCCCGCATCCCGCAGGCACGCCGCCAGCAGATGTTGACCCTGCTGGTCGCCGTCGCGGCCCTCGCGTTCCCGTTGGTCCACAGCAACGACGCCGACATCGATTCGGCGGCCAACGCAGCCGCTTATGCGACCCTCGCGCTTGGCCTGAACATTGTCGTCGGCTTCGCCGGCCTGCTTGACCTCGGCTACGCGGCGTTTTTCGCGATCGGGGCCTATGCGTACGGCATCCTGACCGCCTTCCAGCTCATGCCGCCCTGGTCGCCGTTCTGGGAGCCTTTCGCCTGGCTGGAGCTGGTGCAGCGCATGCCCATGCCCGACGGCGACGTCGTGCATTTCACCGTCTCGTTCTGGATCATGCTGCCGGTCTCGGCGCTGGTCGCCGCCGGCTTCGGCGTGCTGTTCGGCGCGCCGACCCTGCGGCTGCGCGGCGACTACCTGGCCATCGTGACCCTGGGCTTCGGCGAGATCGTGCCGATCGTGGTCCGCAACGTGGACTCCGTGACGAATGGCGCGGCCGGCCTGAACGGCATCCAGGCGCCAATGATCTACGGCCACAGCTTCGGCGTGGACGCCTGGCCGTACTATTACGTCGCCATCGCGCTGGTGGCGCTGCTGATCTTCGTCAGCGTGCGCCTGCGCGACAGCCGCATCGGCCGCGCCTGGATGGCGATTCGCGAGGACGAGACGGCGGCGGCGGCGATGGGCGTCGATCGTACCCGCACCAAGCTGCTGGCGTTCGCCATTGGCGCCGCCTTCGCCGGCGCGACCGGCACCTTCTATGTCGCCAAGCTGCAAACCGCGACGCCGGAAATGTTCGGCTTCCCGGTTTCCGTCATGATCCTGGTCATGGTGGTTTTCGGCGGCATGGGCAGCGTCTGGGGCGTGGTGATCGGCGCTGTCGCCCTGCAACTGCTGCAATCCTGGTTCCTGGAGGACCTGTCCGGGTGGATTCATGTCCTGGGCCGCGCGGTCGGCAACCAGTGGATGCAGCAGATCGACCTGACCCAGTGGATCGAGCTGATCTTCGGCCTGATACTGGTCTTCATGATGCTGTACCGCCGCGACGGGCTGATCCCGGCCACCCGCAAGCAACCTGCCCTGAGCGCCGAGCAGCAACATGCCGAGGTCCGGCGCGGCGGCTTCAGCGCACTGACCGGCCTGGGTGAATTCGTCCATGAGGGTCATCCTGGCCTGGAGGTCCAAGGCGTGACCGTGCGTTACGGCGGGCTTGTGGCGTTGAACGCGGTCGATCTGTCGGTGCCCGCGGGCGCGGTGGTCGCGGTGATCGGCCCCAATGGTTCCGGCAAATCGACCTTGTTCAACGTGATCACGGGGCTGACCCCGGCTGACGGCGGCGTGATCCGCTTCAACGGGGAACACCTGCTCGGCCTGCCGCCGCACCAGATCCTGCGTCGCGGCGTCGCCCGCACGTTCCAGAACATACGCCTGTTCACCAACCTGTCCGTGCTGGACAACGTGCTGATCGGCCAGCACGCGCGGCTGAGGACCGGTCCCATTGCCGCGGTCCTGCGTCCGCCAGCCACCCAGCAGGAGGAAGTGGCGGCGCGCCAATGGGCCATCGACATACTCTCGGTGTTCGGCAACCGGCTGCTGCCGCGCCTCAGCCAGACGGTCGGCCATCTGTCCTACGCCAACCGCCGGCGGGTGGAGATCGCCCGCGCCCTCGCCTCGCGTCCCAGGATACTGCTGCTGGACGAGC
>CAXTXZ010000248.1:0-931 GCA_964248015.1 uncultured Rhodopila sp.
CTAGACTTCCACAACGTTTGGGCCACAGCAAGTTGCGGGACTGGAGCATGCCGATACAAACCTTCGTGGGATAAGGTTCGGTGGCTGCGTGAAACCATAGCGATCGCCAGAGGGCCGAAACGGCCCGAGGCGTGAATCTGCTTATAAACAGCAAATCATGGCGCATCGCAGTCCCAATTGGAGTGCGATGGGCCATAGTCGTAATTTGCAGGCTGCATGCGGTGAGCGTTCTGGCCCATGTGCTGGTTGCGACGGATTGGACGCGACCTGGTTCCGGGAAGCCAGTTCCAGGCGACGTGGCACCGGTCCATGATGGTGGCGTAGGCGCGGGACGCGCTGCAACACTTTCAAGCGCGGCTGAACGCGGGTCTTCCAGCCTGCGACCTGGTCATCACGCACCGATGGGCGCGGCCATCATGACGGGAAATCAAGCCGAGCCGTTTTCCGGGCCATCTTCTGTCCGGCGCTGGATAATTAAGTTGTTGCAGATACGTTTCAGGCCGGCGTCACAGCTTGATCTGCAGCTTGACGTCGCCCAGCCGTCCCTCGGCGGCGCGTTCAAAGGCGGCAACGCTTTGCGCGAAGGGGAATGTCTCCGTCACCAAAGGCCTTAGGTTCACCTTGGCCCGAGGCGATCATCGCCAGCGCCCGGTCAAACACGTTGGCATAACGGAACACCGTCTCGATCCGGATCTCCTTGGCCGCCATCGAGGAGACGTCGATCGGCACTGGTTTGACCGGCATGCCGATCAGCGCCAGGCAGCCGCCGGGCCGTAGCAGCGTGTCGATGCCCGCATAGGCCTTTGCCGCGCCGCTCGCCTCCATGACCACATCGGCGCCCCAGCCGCCCGTCGCCGCGGCGACCATGTCGGCCAGCCGGCCAGTGCGGACGTTCACCGTCGAGATTCCGTAACAGGGGCAAAAGTGTGGG
>CAXTXZ010000248.1:941-6152 GCA_964248015.1 uncultured Rhodopila sp.
TTCGGGGTAAGCGCCGGCGATTGCCAGCTTCTCGTCCACCAGGTCCGACACGATCACCTGGAAGCAGCCGCCCGCCAGCGCCGCCATGATGCCGATAGGGCCAGCGCCGATGACGACGGCGGTGTCGCCAAGCTGGATGCGCACCTTCACCGTGGCCTGCAAGCCCACCGCGAAGGGTTCCACCATCGCGGCCTCGGCGAAGGACACGGTGCCGGGCAGCTTGTAGGTGAACGCGGCGGGATGGACGACCTCCGGCGTCAGCACCCCGTGGACAGGCGGCGTCGCCCAGAACGAAACCGCCGGATCAACATTGTAGAGGCCAAGCTTCGAGGCGCGCGACGAAAGGTCGGGCACGCCTGGCTCCATGCAAACGCGGTCACCGGGCGCGAACGTGGTTACGGCGCTGCCGACCTCGACAACGGTGCCCGCAGCCTCATGGCCCAGAACCATTGGCGCCTTGACCACGAAACCGCCGATCCGGCCATGGGTGTAGTAGTGCACGTCGCTGCCGCACACGCCGACAGTGTCAATCGCGATCCTCAGGCCGTGCGGCCCGACCACCAGCGGCAGGTCGATGTCGCGCAGGTTAAGCTCGCGGACACGTTCGAGTACCAGCGCTTTCATGAAGACCCTCCTTGGTTACGTCAATTCAATTAATAGGAAGCCGCTATCGGCCGGCCCGTGAATGGCGCTGACCGTGCCGGCGTCCATGCCCAGGCAGGCAATCGCCACGACGGCTCGGCAGGCCGCGGGAAGCGGCTGCTCGGCGCCCGCCCCGGAACCAGGCCGAACTTTCGCGAGTTGCCCCAGGCTGTGCCGGCAGCAAGGCAGTCTTGCCTTGGAAACGCATCCTCCGTGTCCCTAGAAGGCCTGGCCGTGCTGGTCGAAGACATAAGCCTGGGTGGCGTCAAAGCCGGCGGTGAACGTCTCGCCCTTGTCCAGCACCCGGCGGCCCGGCACTTGCAGCACCACCGTCTCGCCGCCAGGCTGGGTCTGGCCGTGGATGAGGGTGCTGCCGCCAAGGCTTTCGGACAAGTCGGCAGTGAGCTTGATCCGGTTCGGCCCGTCCTCGAGCATTAGGTGCTCTGGCCGCAGGCCCAGGATGACCGCCTCGCCCGGTTGCGGGCCGGGGCCGCCCGCTTGCTGGCGCGCCGCCGCCCGCAGCGGCGCCAGCAGGGCGGGATGGGTCAGCTCAAGCGCCATGCCGTCGCGCGCTGACACGGCGGCGCTGACAAGGTTCATCTTCGGCGAGCCGATGAAGCCCGCGACGAAAGTGTTGGCCGGGGCGTCATACAGCGCGCTTGGCGAGCCGATCTGTTCCACCCGGCCGCCGCGCAGCACGACGATGCGGTCGGCGAGCGTCATGGCTTCCACTTGGTCATGGGTCACGTAGACCATTGTCACGCTCAGGTCGCGATGAAGGCGAGCGATCTCGACCCGCATCTGCGAACGCAGCTCCGCGTCGAGGTTGGACAGCGGCTCGTCGAACAGGAACAGCTTCGGATGGCGCACGATGGCGCGGCCGATCGCGACCCGCTGCCGCTGCCCGCCTGACAGTTGGCGCGGCTTGCGGTCCAGCAACGGCTCCATTTGCAGGATGCGGGCGGCCTCGGCCACCTGGCGCGCGATCTCGGCCTTGGGCGCCTTCGACATCTTCAGCCCGAAGCCGATGTTCTCGCGCACCGTCATGTGCGGGAACAGCGCATAGCTTTGGAAAACCATGGAAACCTGGCGCTTCGCCGGCTCCATGTGGGTGACGCGCGCGCCGTCGATGAACACGTCGCCGCCGCTGACCTCCTCCAATCCCGCGATCATCCGCAGCAGGGTGGACTTGCCGCAGCCCGAGGGGCCGACGAAGACCACGAACTCGCCCTCGCGGGCGGAAATGTCGACCCCGTTGATCACGCTGACCGCGCCGAAACGCTTCTCGATGTTCTCAAGCCGCAGGAAACTCATTTCGTGGCTCCCATGGTCAGGCCGCGGACCATGTGGCGCGACACCAGCAAGGCGAAGATCGTCACCGGCAGCACGATGACGGTGCCGGTCGCCATGATCTTCCCCCAGGGCAGTTCGTAGCCCGACATGAAGCTGGTCGCGACAACGGGCGCGGTCTGCACCGCCCGCCTGGTCAGCACCAGCGCGTAAAGCAGCTCGTTCCAGGAGAAGATAAACCCGAAGATCGCCGCGACCGCGATGCCCGGCACGCCCAGCGGCAGGTAGATGCGCCAGAAGATGGCGAACTGGCTGGCGCCTTCCAGCCGCGCGGCCTCTTCAAGATCCTTCGGGATCGAGCGGAACTGGTCCGTGCACAGCCAGATCACCAGCGGCAGGATAAAGGTTATGTAGACGAGGATCAGCACCAGGTGCGTGTCGAGCAGTCCGATGTTCTGCGCGACAAGGTAGATCGGCAAGGCAAGCACGATCGGGCTGATGAAGCGATTGCTGATGAACCAGAACCACAGGTCCGACTTGCCGCGAAAGTCGTAGCGGGCCAGCGCGAACGCCGCTGGCGTGCCCAGGGCGACCGACAGCAGGGTGCTGGAGACCGCCACAATCAGCGAGTTGACGATCGCGTTCACGACCTTCTCGTCGGCGAACACCTCGGCGTAGTTTGCAAGCGTCGGCGTGAACAGCCAGACCGGCGGCGATGCCAGCAGGTCCGCCTGGTTCTTGAACGAGGACGACACCATCCAGTAGAACGGGAAGACTGTCAGAAGCAGCACGGCCAGCAGGCCGGCCGCGTGCGGCAGGCGCCCCAGCGAGCGGGCGGGCAGGCCAGTCGGCGTGCCGTCGGGCATCACTCGATCTCCCGATAGAAGAAGCGGATGTAGACGCGCGCCAGCACGATCGTGATCAGCAGCAGCAGCAGCGCCTGCGCGGACGCGGTGCCCAGGTCGAAGACCCGGAAGCCGACCCGCTGGATGTAGATCGAGATCAGCTCGGTCGCCGCCCCCGGGCCGCCCCTGGTCATCGTGAAAACGACATCGAACAGCTTCAGCACGTCGGCGGAGCGCAGGATCAGCATCGCGGTGAAGCCCGGCAGCAGGTACGGCAGTTGCACATGCGCCAACAGGGCGTAGCGGCTGGTCGTCTCCAGCCTGGCCGCTTCCTCGATCTCGGTTGGGACCATTGACAGGCCCGACAGGAAGATCAGCGCGCAAAATGGCGTCCACTGCCAAACGTCCATGACGCAAATGGCCGCGAACGCGCCGCCAGCGCTGCCGAGCCAGTCAAACGGGGCGAAGCCGAACAGGCCGATGAAGCTGTTGGCGACCCCGAAGTCACGGTTGAAGATGAGCCGCCCGAGCAGGCCGACGACGGCGTAGGTTGTTGCCAGCGGGATGACCAGCGACACGCGGGCAAGCGCGCGCATGAACCCGAGCCCAGGCCGATGCAGCAGCAGCGCGATGCCAAGGCCGAGGGCGATCTCGGCGGGCATGACGCAGGCGAAGAATTTGCCGGTCCGTCCCAGGGTCTCCCAAAAGGTTGGATCGGCCAGCACCTGCTGGTAGTTCGCCAGCCCCACGAAGGGAAAGCCCTCGCGCGACCGGGTCAGGTTGTACTGCCGCAGCGACGTCACCAGGGCGAACAGCGTCGGGTAGATGCCAATGGCCAGCAGCGCGAACATGGCGGGCGCCAGGAACCAGAACGGCGTGAAGCGCCCATAGCCGAGGGGGCCGCGCGTGTCAGGGATGGTCAACCCTGACTCGTCTCGCAGCCGCGCCGGCTCGCTTGAACCAAGCTGGGCGACTGGTTCCGACCTCATCGAACGGCTATTGCAGCAGCTCTTTCTTGCCGTCGTAGTAGCCTTCCTTCTTCAGGACGACCTCCATCCGGTTGCCAATGTCCTTGGCACCCTGCCCAACGGTGACCTCGTTGAGCATCATCTTGGATCCGAACTCCGCGATGATCTCGGACACGGCCGGCCAGGCCGGGAAGCGCGGACGGAAGGCGGGGACGCCCTTCTGCCAGGATGCCACCATCGGCTCGACGAAGGCATACTCCGCCTTGACCGCCGGGTCTTCGTAGACCGCCGTGCGGCCGGACACGCCGCCGGCATCGACATAGGGTTTCGCGATCGCCTCGGAAGTGGCCCACTGGATGAAGATCCAAGCTGCCTTCTGCTCCTTCTCGGGCGCCTGCGCGGCGACCGCCAGCGAAAAGCCGCCAAGGGCTGGCAGACGCCCGGCGACGCCGGCCGGCTCGGGGGCAACGCCCAGGCAGTCGCCAAGCTTGGAGGTCTTCGGGTCCGTCAGGGTGGTATAGAATGCCGACCATTCGGTGATCATCGCGACCTGGTTCTGCGCGAACGCGTTGACCGTTTCGGCATGGTCCCAACTGACGACGCCCGGCGGCATGAACTTCATGAGATTCTGCCGGAACAGCAGGCCGTCCTGGCTTCCCTTGCTCATGAGGTTGGAGTGGAAGGTCTTGTCCAGCAGCGAGCCGCCGGCCGGCCACAGCATGCGCATGAAGCTGTCGGCGGACTGGGTTTCGCCACGCAGCGACTGCAGCGCGTAGCCGAACTGCTTCTTCGCGGGGTTGGTCAGCTTGGGCGCGTAGACGTTGGCCAACTCGTCCCAGGTCGCCGGCGGCTTGTCGAACCCCGCGTCCTTCAGCATGCATTTGTTGTAGTAGAGCAGGCCTGAGTAGTTGTCGAAGGGCAGGCCGTAGGTCTTGCCGCCCCAGGAGCCGAACGCTTCCAGCAGCAGCGGGAAAAAGCCTTTCAGGTTCAGGTTGGGATCGGTGATCAACGCATCGCCCGAGAACTTGTCGATCGGCAGGATCCATTTGTTCTCCGCGTACTCGCCGATCCAAACCAGGTCGACCAGCGCGATCGACAGGTCGCCCTGCGAGTTGAAGTTCAGCACTTCTTTCTCGCGCGTGTTCTCGTAGGGGACGATCTCGTAGTTGATCTTGATCCCGGTCTGCTTCTCGAAGTCCGGAAGCAGCTTGATGATCGCGCGGTAGCCGGGCCGGTCAAGGAAGATGACGTTGAGCTGCGTGCCCTTGTAGGGAGCGGCGGCCTTGGCGATGTCCCAGGTTGGCGACTGGGCCTGGGCCTGGTTGGCGGGCGTGACGGCAAGCGTGCTGGCCATCAGCATCGCCGCGGCACTTACGCAATGTCGAAAAGATCGCATCCTGTTCCTCACCTTTTGCCGACTTCAAATCGTCGGGTTTCGCTTTTACGGCAACAATGCACGCTGGCAA
>CAXTXZ010000249.1:0-6107 GCA_964248015.1 uncultured Rhodopila sp.
TCGCCCTCGTTGTACTTCAGCTCGATGCGCAGTTGCGCGACACCGGGACGCAGTTCCTCGGCGGCATAACCACGAATGAAGCCCTCGCGCTTCAGCACCCCCAGCACGTTGGCTCGCAACTTGGACGCAGGGGCGACACAAACCGAGTGACGCGCCCGCTGCGCGTTACGAATACGGGTCAGCATATCCCCGACCGGATCGGACATTGACATTGTGTCGTCCCTTTACCAGCTCGACTTGACCATGCCGGGGATTTGCCCCGAACTGGCGAGATCGCGCAGCGCGATACGGGAAAGCTTGAACTTGCGGTAATTCCCCCGCGACCGCCCGGACAGTTCGCACCGCAGCCGAACCCGCACCGCCGCCCCGTTGCGCGGCATCTGCGCCAGCTTCAGGGAAGCATTGAACCGATCCTCCACCGGCAACGTCCGGTCCATCAAGACATCCTTCAACGCTCGGCGTTTTGACTTGTCGCGCTTCGCCATCTCCTCGCGCATCTTGTTGCGGTTGACCTGAGAGGTTTTGGCCATCCTGTCTAAATCCTCCGGAACCAACCGGGCCTGAGCCGGGCGGTATTCCCATTAATTGGCAAAAGGAAGGTCGAAAGCCTTCAGCAGGGCTTTCGCTTCAGCGTCTGTCTTCGCAGTGGTCACGAACTGGATGTCCATGCCGCGGATCTGGTCCACCCGATCGTAGTTGATCTCCGGGAAGATGATCTGCTCCTTCAGGCCCATGGCGAAGTTGCCCCGGCCATCAAAGCCCTTGCCGGTGATGCCGCGAAAATCGCGCAGCCGGGGCATCGCGATCGTCACCAGCCGATCCAGGAATTCATACATCCGCGCCTTGCGCAGCGTGACCTTGCAGCCGATCGGCAAACCCTTACGGATCTTGAAGCCGGCGATGGCCTTCTTCGCCACCGTTTTCACCGGCCGCTGCCCGGCGATCGCCGCCAATTCAGCCACCGCCGCATCCAGCTTCTTCTGGTCGCCGGTCGCCTCGCCAACGCCCATGTTGATGACGATCTTCTCCAGCTTCGGCACCATCATCTCGTTTTTGTAGCCAAACTCCTCGCGCAGCTTGCCGCGCACTTCCTCGCGGTAGCGCCGCTGTAGCCTGGGCATCTCCGATCCTTGGGCCACCGGATTGTCAACGCCGACAATCTCCACCCGACGCGCCGCGCGCTGCGCTTCCTTGCCGGCCGGAGGCCCACCCGAGCCGCGCCCGCCAGCGCCACTGGATTTCGCCGCAGGCTTGCTGCCCGATTTCGCGTTCTTGGTTCCGCTCATGGCCTCAGCTCTCGATCACTTCGCCGGTCGCCTTGGCGACGCGGACTTTGCGGCCGCCTTCCAGGATGCGGAAACCAACCTTGGTCGGTTTTTCCGATTTCGGATCAACCAACATCAGGTTGGACAAGTGGATGGATGCTTCCTTGTCGATGATCCCACCTGGCTGCCCCATGCCGGTTGGCTTCGTGTGGTGACGCGCCATCGCCGCCCCCTGCACGATCGCGCGATTGGCGTCCGGGAACACGCGCAGCACCTCGCCGCGCTGGCCCTTGCTCTTGCCGGTCGTCACCAGCACCGTGTCGCCCTTGCGAATGCGCGCGGCCATCATTGTGTCTCCGACGCGTTGAACATCATCGTGTCTCCGACGCGTCAATCATTATAGAACCTCCGGCGCCAAGGAGATGATCTTCATGAACTTGCGCCCACGCAGCTCGCGCACGACCGGCCCAAAGATACGGGTGCCGATCGGCTCCTGCTGCTTGTTGATCAGCACAGCCGCGTTGCGGTCAAAGCGTATGGCGCTGCCATCGGGACGCCGCACCGGGAACGACGTGCGCACGATCACCGCCTGATGCACGTCGCCCTTCTTCACCTTGCCGCGCGGGATGGCTTCCTTGACCGACACGACGATCACGTCGCCAACGCTGGCGAACTTACGCTTCGACCCACCAATCACCTTGATGCACTGCACGCGGCGTGCACCCGAATTATCGGCGACCTCAAGGTTGGTCTCGACATGGATCATGAAACCGTCTTCCCTAAATCGTCGGAGCGGGCGCGGGTGGCGCGGGATGCGACTCCACGATCTCGACTGCCGCCGCCTCGACGCCGCCAACGATCGCGCCGTTGCGCTCAACCAGCGTCCAGGTCTTCCGCTTGCTGATCGGCGCGCACTCGACGATGCGCACCATGTCCCCTGTCTTGCAGACATTGCCTTCGTCGTGCGCCGCGTATTTCTTCGACCGGCGGATGAACTTCTTGTACAGAGGGTGCATCACGCGACGATCAACAAGCACCGTAATGGTCTTGTCCATCTTGTCGCTGGTCACTCGCCCTGTCAGGACGCGCCTTGGCATCGCCCTTTCTCCTTATGACTTGGCGGCGGAACGTGTCTTTTCCGCCTGTATGGTTTTCACGCGCGCGATCTCGCGGCGGACTTCCCGGACGCGGCCGGTGCCTTCCTGCTGCCCCGTGGCCCGCTGGAAGCGCAGGTTGAACTGCTCCTTGCGCAAGTCCAGCAGCAGCCCGGCAAGTTCGTCAGGCGTCTTCGCCCGCACGTCGGAAGCTTTGTAAAGCGCGTTCTTGGCCATCAGGCGTCTCCGGTCCGCATGATGAACTTGGTCTTGATCGGCAGCTTCGCCGCGCCAAGCGTCAACGCCTCGCGCGCCAGGCTAGGCGTCACGCCGTCGATCTCGAACATGATGCGGCCCGGCGCAACCCGCGCCACCCAGAACTCCGGCGATCCCTTGCCCGAGCCCATGCGAACCTCGGCCGGCTTGGTGGACACCGGAACGTCCGGGAAGATACGGATCCACACCCGCCCCGCGCGCCTCATGGCGCGGGTGATCGCCCGCCGCGCGGATTCGATCTGCCGAGCCGTGATGCGCTCGGGCTCCAGGGCCTTGAGGCCAAAGGTGCCGAAGTTCAGCGTGGTGCCACCCTTGGACAAGCCATGGATGCGGCCCTTGTGCTGCTTGCGGTACTTAGTGCGTTTGGGAGAAAGCATTACACCACCAATCCTACCGCTGCGGCGCCTGTTCAGCGGCCTTGCGGTCCTGAGCCATCGGGTCATGGGCAAGGATCTCGCCCTTGAACACCCAAACCTTGACGCCGCAGGTGCCATACGTCGTCTTCGCCGTGGCGATGCCATAGTCGATATCTGCGCGCAGCGTGTGCAGCGGAACTCGGCCTTCGCGATACCACTCCACCCGCGCGATCTCCGCGCCACCAAGCCTGCCGCCGCAGTTGATCCGGATGCCCTGCGCCCCCAGGCGCATCGCCGACTGCACCGCGCGCTTCATCGCGCGGCGGAACGCCACGCGGCGCTCAAGCTGCTGGGCGATGTTTTCCGCCACCAGCGTCGCATCGATCTCCGGCTTGCGGATTTCGACGATGTTCAGGTTGACCTCGGCCTTGGCCATCTTGGTCAGGTCGCGCTTCAGGACCTCGATGTCCTGGCCCTTCTTGCCGATCACCACGCCAGGCCGAGCGGCGTAGATCGTCACGCGGGGCTTCTTCGCCGGACGCTCGATCACCACGCGCGACACGCCCGCGCCGCGCAGCTTGGTGCGCAAATGCGTCCGCAGTTGCAGGTCAGCATGCAGCAACTTGGAGTAATCAGCCCCCGCGAACCAGCGGCTGTCCCAGGTTCGGTTGATGCCCAGGCGCAAGCCGATCGGATTGACTTTGTGACCCATGTTACGCGGCCCCCTGTTCCGCGGCTTGTGCTCGCCGCTCCGGCGAAATGTCCCGCACCCTTTCCGCCTCCACATCCTGCGACCGCTCGGCCACCACGATCTTCAAATGGCTGAACCATTTCTCAACCCGGGACGCTCGGCCGCGCCCCCGCGCATGGAACCGGCGCATCACGATCGACCGCCCGACTTCCGCCCGCGCCACGACCAGGCGGTCGACATCCAGCGAATGATTGTTCTCGGCGTTCGAGATCGCGCTTTCCAGCGCCTTCCGAACCTGATGCGCGATGCGCCGCTTGCTGAACGTCAGCGTCGCCACCGCCCGCTGCGCCGGCAGGTTGCGGATCATCGCCGCCACCAGGTTCAGCTTCCTGGGGCTGACGCGCAGGTTGCTGACGATGCACTGCGCCTCTGTTTCCGGAAGGCCCCGAAGATGCTTTGGCTTGCTCATGTCAGCCGCGCCTCGCCTTCTTGTCGGCCGAGTGGCCGGTGAAGGTCCGCGTCGGCGAGAACTCGCCGAACTTGTGCCCCACCATGTTCTCGTTCACCTGCACCGGCAGGAACTTGTGGCCGTTGTAGACCCCAAAGGTCAGCCCGACAAACTGCGGCAGGATGGTCGAGCGGCGCGACCAGATCTTGATGATCTCGTTGCGCGACGACGCCCGTGACGCCTCGGCCTTGTTCAGCAGGTAACCGTCAACGAACGGACCCTTCCATACGGAACGCGCCATCTTACTTGCCCTTGTTGCGGCGGCGGATGATCAAGCTGTCCGTCCGCTTGTTGCCGCGCGTCTTGTATCCCTTGGCCGGCTGCCCCCATGGTGAAACCGGATGGCGACCACCCGAGCTTCGCCCCTCGCCGCCACCCAGCGGATGATCGACCGGGTTCATCACGACCCCACGGTTATGCGGCTTGAAACCCAGCCATCGCATGCGCCCGGCCTTGCCAATCTTCTGGTTCATGTTGTCAGGGTTGGACACCGCGCCGATCGAGGCGATGCACTCGCCCCGCACGATGCGCAGTTCCCCCGATTGCAGCTTGATCTGCGCGTAGCCGCTGTCCTTGCCGACCAACTGCGCGAACGTCCCGGCGGAGCGGGCGATCTTGCCCCCGGCGCCAACCTTCATCTCGATATTATGGATGATGGTGCCGACCGGGATCGCGCCCAGCGGCATTGCATTGCCCGGCTTGATGTCCACTCTAGCACCCGCAACCACCGTGTCGCCCACCTTGAGCCGCTGCGGCGCCAGTATGTAGGCCAACTCGCCATCCTGGTACTTGATCAGCGCGATGAACGCCGTGCGGTTCGGGTCGTACTCCAGGCGTTCGACCACCGCCGGCACGTCGAACTTGCGCCGCTTGAAATCGACCACGCGATACGACTGCTTGTGCCCGCCGCCACGGAACCGGCTGGTGATGCGGCCATGGTTGTTGCGCCCGCCATGGCTGTGCTGCCCTTCGGTCAAGCCCTTGACGGGCTTGCCCTTCCACAGCTCCGACCGATTGATCAGCACGGTGCCGCGAAGGCTGGCCGTGACCGGATTGAATTGCCTGAGTGCCATCTTCCGCGTGCCTTATGCGAGGCCGGAGGTGAAATCGATCGACTGGCCAGGAGCCAGCGTCACGATGGCTTTCTTGACATCCGAACGCACGCCCGGACGTCCCTTGAACCGCTTGGCCTTGCCCTTCTGGATCAACGTGTTCACCGAAGTGACCTTGACGTTGAACAGCGCTTCCACCGCCGCCGCGATCTCCGGCTTCGAGGCATCCATGGCGACCTTGAAACCGAACTGGTTCCTTTCCGACAAGATCGTCATCTTCTCGGTGATGAGCGGCGCGCGGATGATCTGGTACATCGTCTCCCGCGACAGCGGCTTTTTCGGCGCGACGGTCATGCGGCTTCTCCCACGGGTTCAGCCGGCGCATCCGCCGCCGACGGGTTCAGCCGCGTCTTCAGGCCTTCCAGCCCTGCCGTGGTGATCGCCAGCACGTCGTGGTTCAGGATGTCGTAAACATTCGCCCCAATCGTCGGCAGCACGTCCAGCCGATGCAGGTTGCGGCAAGCCAGCCTGAAGCCATGGTCCACCGTGTGGTCGATGATCAACGCCGACGACCAGCCCAGCGCCTTGATCTTCTTCGCCAGCACGCCTGTCTTCGCCTCGCTGGAGGCCGCGTCCAGCACCACAAGCTTGTTCTCAGCCCGCTTCTGCGACAGCGCCGAGATCAGCCCAAGCCGACGCACCTTCTTGTTCAGGCTGTACCCGTGCGACCGCACGACAGGCCCATGCACAACGCCGCCGGTGCGAAACTGCGGCGCGCGCAAGCTGCCCTGGCGGGCATTGCCGGTGCCCTTCTGCTTGTAGGGCTTGCGGGTGGTGCCGGACACTTCCGACAAGCCCTTCACCT
>CAXTXZ010000250.1:0-6106 GCA_964248015.1 uncultured Rhodopila sp.
CGCCAGGGCATGGCCAGGCCCGTCGCGCGCCGCGAGCGAAACCACCTTCATCGCCAGTATCGGGAACACGCAGGGCATCAGGTTGAGGATAAGCCCGCCCAGCAAGGCGAACAGCAGGACCTGGGGCAGCGGCGGCATCGCCGGCCCCGGCGCGTCGCCCGCCACCGCCCGCGCCACCACATCCAACTGCATCCCGGCGCGGTCGCGCACCGACAGCACGCCGGACAGCCCCTTGGCGACGTCGAAGCCTGGCGCGGGTTGCAACGCCAGGGTGAAACCGCCTTGCCGCACCGACAGCGGCTGCGCCGCGTCGCCCTGGATGCGGCCTGGCTCATCGGGGATGAACCAGGCATCCGTCACCGTGGACGGCGTCAGCTCCGGCCCCTGGACGAACAGCGTGCCGTCAGGGGAAATCCGCGTGGCCCAGGGGGAAGCGCGCGGCACCGCGCGGTCGTGCGCCGCGAACAGGCCCGCCTGGGCGGACGGCCCCGGCGTCCCCGCTTTCAGCGCAAGCGCGAAATCGCCTTCCTCGGGCACGCAGATGTCCTTGCAGACCAGCCATTGCGCGTGCGCCTTGATGACGCCGGGGGCGGCTGTCACGGTCACCGGCAGCAGCACCTCATCGGTGTAGGCGTAGGTCATCACCGGACCTTCCGCGACACGGCGCGGGGTGGGCCAGTCGATCGGCGACTGAGCCGCGCCCTCGATCGTCAGCTCCGGCGCCACCCCGGCGTCGCCCGGGTTCTTCCAGTAGGTGTGCCAGCCCTCCGCCAGCCGCAGCCGCAGAGCCAGGCGGAACGGCGTGCCGGGCTGGATGGCGTCGGTGTCGGACACCAGCGTCGCGACGGCCTGCTTGCTGCCGGCCGGCGCGCTTTCCAGCGCCACGGCGGGCACAGCCCAAAGCAACGTCAGTACCAGCAACACAAGCCGCTTCATGCCTATCCCGTCCCACCAGCCGCCGCGGATATGCGCCCGCGCCGCCGCCAATGCCAGCCGAGGGACTACCATTCACGGAGTTTTCGCTCTAGCGTCCACTAAACGGCCACGGACGGGGCAACGCCTATGACAACGGAAAGCTCTGGGAACAGCTTTGGCGGCGACTGCCTCGCCGGCGTGCGCGTGCTCGACATGACCCAGTTCGAAGCCGGCCCCTCCTGCACCGAAACCCTCGCCTGGCTCGGGGCCGAGGTGGTGAAAGTCGAGAATCCCAAAGCCGGCGATCCTGGACGTTCGTTCGGCGCCCCTGGCGTCGATGACCCTTACTTCCTCCAGTTCAACGCCAACAAGAAATCCATCACCGTCAACCTGAAGGACCCCAAGGGCCTGCAACTGGTCAAGGATCTCGCGGCGCAGGCCGACGTGCTGGTGGAAAACTTCGCCCCCGGCGCGATCGAGCGCCTTGGCCTGGGCGAAGCCGTGGCGCGCGCGCTTAACCCGTCGATCATCTACTGCCAGGTGAAGGGCTTCGGCGAGGGCAGCCCGTACGAGAAGAACCTCGCGTTCGACATGATCGCGCAGGCTTGCAGCGGCATCATGAGCACCACCGGCGAGCGGGACGGCCGGCCGCTGAAGCCGGGTCCGTCGCTGGGCGACACCGGCACCGGCATGCTGCTGTCGATCTCGATCCTGGGGGCGCTGTACCGCCGCAAGGCCACGGGGCAGGGGGATCATTTGCAGGTCGCGATGCAGGACGCCATGCTGCACTACATGCGCATCGGCTTCGCCCAGCAGGCCCGCACGGGCCAGGCCGCGCCGCGCGCCGCCGACTCCTCGGTGACCGGCGGCAACCCGCCGATGGGGACCTATCCCAGCAAGGGCGGCGGCCCGAACGATTACGTCTACATCTACACCTCGCGCGCCAACCCCGAGCACTGGCGCCGCCTGCTGGCCGTCATCGGGCGGGAAGACTTGGTTGGCGACCCGCGCTACGACACCCCCGCCGCGCGGGCTGAATGCGCCGGGGAGGTCAACGAAATGGTCGCCGCCTGGACCCGCCAGCACACCAAGCACGAGGCGATGGAGATCATCGGCGCCGCCGGCATCCCCGCCGGCGCCGTGCTGGACACGCTGGAACTGCACAACGATCCCAGCTTCGAGCAGCGCGGCATCATGCAGACGGTCGAGCACCCGGTCGTCGGGCCGTTCAAGATGGTGGCGTGGCCGGTGCGCTTTTCCGGCCGGCCGCCGCCGGTGAAGCCCGCGCCGCTGCTGGGGGCGAACAACGACGACGTGCTGACCCATTGGCTCGGGTTGGGCAGCGATCAGGTCAGCGGCCTGCGCGCGGACAAGATCATCGGCTAGGGCACATCGCCTGGAGAGAGCCTTCACCCGTTCGGGCGCCAATCTGAACGGGATACGCCACGAACAAGGGAGAACAGGAAATGGCGGAACTGACCGGATCGGAGATCATCGCGCGGTGCCTGCAAAAGGAAGGCATCACCGACCTGTTCTACATCATGGGCGGCCCGATGCTGCTGGCCGAGGCCACCTGCATCAAGGAAGGCATCCGCATGATCGACGTCCGCCACGAGCAGGCGGCGGCCTTCATGTGCCAGGCCTACAGCCGCCTGAGGCAGGCGCCATCGGTTTGCATGGCGGCCTCCGGCCCCGGCGTCACCAACCTGGTCACCGGCATGGCCAACGCGCTGGTCGATTGCTGCCCTGTCGTTGCCCTTGGCGGCTCAAGCCCGCTGTCGCAGTTCGGCCGCCAGGTGTTCCAGGAAATCGACCAGGTCGAGCTGATGCGCGGCTGCTGCAAGCATGTGGACCGGCTGATCAACCTCAAGCGCATCCCGCAGCAGATCAACTTCGCCTTGCAGAAGGCGATCACTGGCAAGCCCGGGCCGGTCTACCTCGATTGCCCCGGCGACATGCTTTACCAGAAGATCGACGAGAACCTGGTGGACTGGAGCTTCGCCGGCCGCCCCCTGCTGGACAGCCGCCCGATGGGCGACCCGCGCCAGGTTGACGCGCTGGTCAGCGCCCTGGCCGAGGCGAAGAACCCGCTGATCGTGTCAGGCTCGGGGGTGATCTGGTCGCGCGCCTGGGCCGAGATGCAAGCCTTCGTCGAAGCCGCCGGCATCCCGTTCTACACGACGCCGCAGGGCCGAGGCGTGGTGCCGGACGACCATCCGCACTCGTTCCTGTCGATGCGCTCGGGCGCGTTCAAGGACGCCGACCTGATCATCGTGCTGGGCACCCGGATGAACTACATCATCGGGCACGCCTCGCCGCCGCGCTTCGGGCCGGCCGCCAAGATCGCCCGCATCGACATCGACCCGGCCGAGATCGGCGCCGCCGCCCGCTATGTGGACATCCCGATCGTCGGCGACTGCAAGGCGGTGCTCGGCCAACTCCTGCAAGGCATCAAGGGGCGCATCACGGCCGACACATACAGCGCGTGGCGCAAGCGCCTGGGCGATGGCGAAATGGCCAAGCGGGCCAGCGCCGGGGCCAACAAGTACGCCGAGGACGGCGACATCCATCCCGTCCGCATGCTGGAAGCCGTGCGGGATTTCGCCAACCGCGACGCCATCCTGTGCGTCGACGGGCAGGAAACGCTGAACTTCGGCCGGCTGACCATGCCGACCTTCTCGCCTGGGCACCGCCTGAACTCCGGGCCGTTCGGCACGATGGGCGTCGGCCTGCCGTTCGGCGTCGGCGCCAAGGTCGCCTGCCCGGACAAGCAGGTCATCGTCGTGCATGGCGACGGCTCGATGGGCCTGAACGCCATGGAACTGGACACGGCCATCCGCCACAAGATCCCCATACTGGTGGTGATCAGCCTGAACGGCGGCTGGACAGGCGATCCCAAGCGCGAAAAGCCCGGACGCGATCTTGGTTACACACGCTATGACCAGATCTGCGAGGCGCTCGGCGGCCATGGCGAATACATAACGAAGGCGGAAGATATTGCCCCGGCGCTGGAGCGGGCGCAGAAAAAGGTGGACGAGGGCATGGTCGCGCTGGTGAACGTGCGCACGGATTACCGCGCTCGGTTCTCTGGCGTGGCGTTCTCGGATTACTCGACCTGAGGCGAGGCGCCAGGCTGGCGCCAAGCGGTTCCTGGCCTTTGTTGGAAAGGCGCGCAATCGTCCGAGGCTGGCAACCTCGGACGATTGCCTTGGATCGCCTGTCTTGCCGCATTCGTAAACCGCGCGTGGAAACATTGCGGATTTGCATGCCATTCAGGCAAGGCTTGACGCGAGGCGGGCTCAAGCTTCCGGCTGCATTGACAATCTGGAAACCAAATCAAGCTTTGGGTGGTTGGCCAGATCATTAGGGCAAAGGAAGGAATAACCATGGTGGATGATGCCCCAGGCGGAGGCCCTGTTTTCCCGTCGGTTCTTCCACGGCTTGTAAAAGCGGATGATCATGGCGGATGAGGCGACTCCTGCGCTCGACAGGTTGCCAAGCGGCATGGCGGGACTTGATGTCATCCTGAACGGAGGCTTCCTCAAAGGCGGCCTCTACATCATCCAGGGTCCGCCGGGCGCCGGAAAAACCATCTTCGGCAACCAGGTCTGCTTCAACCACATCGCCGGTGACGCTTGCGCGGTCTACGTCACCCTTCTGGCTGAATACCACGGCCGGATGATGCAGCATCTGCGGGTCATGACGTTCTTTGACAGCTCGAAAATTCCCGACCAGCTTACCTACCTGAATGGCTTGGGGGTGTTGCACGAGGATGGGCTCAAGGGGCTGCTGGCTCTCCTTCGGCGGGAGATCACCGCGCGCCAAGCCACCATGCTGGTGCTCGACGGCATCGTGTCGGCCCGACGCGCCGCGGGCGACGACCAAGCGTACAACGAATTCGTTCACGAATTGCAGGGGATCGCCATCGCGACCGAATGCACGGTCTTCATACTGACCAGCAGCCAACGCGCCAATGTTTTTGAACCTGAGCACACAATGGTCGATGGCATCATCGAGCTTGTGGATGAACTGACGGGCTGGTCCGCCGCAAGCGCCCTGCAAGTCGTGAAGTTCCGCGGCAGCGCCTTCATGCGGGGCCGTCATGCCTTCAAGATCACCAACAGCGGCATTGTTGTCCATCCCCGGATCGAGGCGCTGCTGCCTCGGCCTTCGCGGCCTGACCTGGGCCGGGATGGCAGGGCGCCGAGCGGCAACGGGCAACTCGATGTCATGTTGGGCGGAGGCTTGCCGGAGGCTTCGACAACAATGGTTCTGGGACCTTCCGGAACTGGCAAGACGACATTCGGCTTGAACTTCCTGGCGCAGTGCGGCGAGACGACCCCTGGGCTTCTGTTTGGCTTCTACGAGACGCCCAAAAGGATCGATGCGAAGGTCGCGGGCGTTTGCCCATCCTTGCGCGGCTTGCTTGACAACGGATCGGTCGAAGTTCTCTGGCAACCGCCGGCACACGACCTGCTGGATGCCTATGGCGAGCGCTTGCTGCGGGCGGTGCAGCGCCGCAAGGTGCGACGGTTGTTCATCGACGGCTTGGGCGGCCTCCTGACGGCTGCCTCTGGCGCCGACCGGATCGGCATGTTCCTGACGGCGCTGATGAACGAGATGCGGGTCCTCGAGGTCACCACGGTCTACACGTTGGAGGTTCCGGACATCATGGGGCCGACCATCAGGACGTCGATCGGCGACCTGTCGAGCCTGGCCGAGAACCTGGTCATGCTGCGGTTCGTGGAGGTTGGCTCGCAGCTTCACCGCCTGATCTCGGTGCTCAAGGTAAGGGACAGCCCGTTCGATCAATCACTTCATGAATACACGACCAGCAGCCACGGACTTGTCATCGCGCCCACGTCGGACAGCGCGCAAAGGATCATGCTTGGCTACGCACGGCAGGCGGAAGGTGGGCGTCCGGACATGCCAACGGCTGGGGGCAATGGCTGACGATGGGGACCGTGCTGGTCGTGGACGATGAATTTGGCATTGCCAAATTGATCAACGCGGTGCTCACGGACCTGGGGCACCATGTGCTGACCGCCGCGAATGGCCGGCAGGGCCTGGAACTGCTGGCCAGGGAATCCCTGGATTTGGTGTTCCTTGACTACATGATGCCAATCATGGACGGAGCCGCCGTGTTGCGAAACGTGCACGGCCATCCCGTGCTCCGGACCATTCCCATTGT
>CAXTXZ010000251.1:0-6087 GCA_964248015.1 uncultured Rhodopila sp.
CGTCGCGGTCCCAACCGGACTGCGACGCGCCATGGCCAAGAGCGCAGCCAGCCCTCCCGGAAGGCATGTGCCTGAAGCCAGCGCGGGAGGGACTGGCAAGCGCGGGGTGACAGCAGCCTGAAGCTGTCACGCCCTGGCTTCAAGCAGCCGGTTCACGGCGTGGCAAGCTTTGACCGTTCCCCAACCACGCCAGCCGACTTCAACCCTACCAATGACGGTAGTGATGCCAACCGCCATAGCCAAAACCACCGCCGATCACAACCGAGGGGCCATAGAACCCAGGCCCGTAAGCATAGGGTCCCGCGTAATAACCCGCCGGGTATCCACCGGCATAGCCACGGGATGCGCTTTGGACGGAGTTTCCCTTGGAGTACATGCACTGGGTGTAAACGTTGTCATAGCGCGCTTGCAGGTTTCCACTGGACGCCTGGGCATTGCCCGCGCCAACGGCGCTGCCCGCCAGCAGCCCTGTCGCTCCGCCGATCGCGGCGCCCGCGCCGACCGCTCCGCCCACTGAACCCAACGCGGCACCTACGCCCGCGCCCAGGGCGGTGCCCAGCGCGGCGCTGTTGACGGCGCTGTTTGTGCCGGCCTCCGCCGCGGATGCGCCGCCGGTCTGTTGCCCGGCAAAGCCGCGGCAGGACGCGTCATCCTGCTGGAACGCCTCAAATGGCTTGCCTTGCGCCGGCAGGGCTAAAACGCTGGGGCCTTGCGGTGGTGCGACAGCGCACGCGTTGAGTGCCAAAACGGACACCAGCCCAATGACAGGAATTACGCGATTCATGTTGCGATACCCTAAAACGCCCCGCCGGAGGGGCAGACGTGTGAGCATCATAGCCACATGCCGCGGCCAAGGCGCGTCAATTCCTGTCTTCGAACAAGGAACGGGCCTTTAAGGGAGGCGGCAATGGACGATGTTCCACAGACTTAGGTGGAACAGCTTCGAAGTCATGTAACATAATGTGATAATTGGTGATTCAAGCGGACAATGACGTCCAGCGATGGCGCGGGCGTTCAGGCTGCAAGTATCCATGAGCGGAAAAGCGACAGGTCGATGTTGCCGCCGCTTGCGATGACGGCAACGCGCCTGCCGCGCATCATGTCACGTTCCGCAACCAGCGCGGCCAGGGACGCCGCGCCCGCGCCTTCCACCAGGTTGTGCGTGTCGGTCCAGTAAGCCCGCACTGCGTCCGCGATTTGCTCGTCCGACACGGTCACGACCCGCTCCGCGCCCGCAAGGATGATGCGGGTGGCTTCGGCGTCGGGCTGCCGGACGGCGATGCCGTCCGCATGGGTGCTCGCCCTGTTTCCAGCCACCATGCGGCCAGCGGCGAACGACCGGGCGTAACAGTCGGCGCCGCTGCTTTGCACGCCGATTACCTTTGTCCCCAACCCCAGAAGGTCACGCGCCTGGATTGCGCCGCAGATGCCAGATCCGAGGCCAATCGGCACATAAACGGCGTCAAGGCCAGGTTCGGCGCGGAAAAGCTCCAATGCGTAGGTGGCAACGCCTTTGACAAGCTCGGGAGCGAAGGAGGGCACGAAAACCAGCCCCTGCGTCCGCGCCCGCCGCTGCGCTTCCTCGCGTGCTTCCTCGAAATCCCGGCCATGCTCGAGAAGCGTCGCGCCATATCCCACCATCGCGGCGTTCTTCTCGCTGCTGTTGCCAAAGGGCACGACAACGGTGACGGGAAGGCCGAACGCGCGCCCGGCCCAAGCCAGCGACTGGCCATGATTGCCACGCGTCGCGGAGATCAGGCCGCGGCCTTTCCCGCTCTCTCGCCGCAAGTGGTCCGCTAACACGACGCCGCCGCGCACCTTGAAGGCCCCGGTTGGCAAATGATTCTCATGTTTGACAATGACGTCGGTTCCGGCTCGCCGCGCCAGCAAGGGCCAGGAAACCTGCGGGGAAGCGGGAAGATACCGATGAACCAGTTCAGCGGCGGCTTCGAGATCAGCCAACGCGAACATGCCGCAACCCCAAGGCGCAACTCGTTGCGCAACTCATTGAAGGCTTCGCCGCCATCGCGAACAACGTCCCGAAAGCATCCGGCCGTTGCGGCGATCAGGCCAGCTTCAGGTTCGTGGCGGCGGCCTTGCCCCGTTCCATCGCCACTTCATAACTGACTTTCTGGCCGTCGTTCAGTCCCTTAAGCCCAGCGGCCTGCACCGCCGTGATGTGCACGAAGACATCCTTGCCGCCATCTTGCGGCATGATGAAGCCAAACCCCTTCGTGGCATTGAACCATTTCACCGTTCCGGAGGCCATGATGCCATTCTCCTCAAGATAACGACCGGCCGCTGCCGGGGCCGGTCGCCTAGCCAGTTCCGCTTGTCGGTCAGACCGGCTTCAGGTTCGTCGCGGTGGCCTTGCCCCGTTCCATCGCGACCTCGAAACTCACTTTCTGTCCTTCGTCCAATCCACGCAGGCCAGCGGCCTGAACCGCCGTGATGTGCACGAAGACATCCTTGCCGCCATCTTGCGGCATGATGAAGCCATACCCTTTGGTGGTGTTGAACCACTTGACTGTGCCGGTAGCCATGACTGCTGAGTTCTCCGTCCAGGCACCGTGCAAAATCACGCGATGCAGTAGACAACCGGGTCTTTGGACCTCCTGAGGCACCCGAAGACGGAAGCGCAGAAAGGCAAGCCAAATACGATTGCACGCACTATTTGGCACAGAAATTTTTGAGGCTGTCAATCACGCTGCGTATGGGCGATAAAGGAAAGTTTGCCCGCAACCTGGAAGCCATCCCTTTGATTCATAACCATTCAGGTGTTCTTGCCTGAAGAAAATCGAACGTCCGGGATGACATCGGCAGGCGATTTGGATTGGCGTGCAAAGACAAACAATTTGGCTGGCAAACGATTTCACTGGGCATTGCCCGCATTGCAGCCGACTTCAGTTGTTCCTCACAACAAATTAACTTTGGGCTGACTGGCCATAGCGTCGGAACGGACCTGCCCGCAGCCACGACAACCCCATCAGAACGAGTCGCGTCACGCGGGGCATCGCGCGGAACGAACGGCCCAGCCACTGCCTGCCCTCTCGTAACCGTCCGTGGCGAATGAGTTCCCGTCCGACAGCCCAGGCGATTTCCGCGTCCGCCGCCGCGCGGAGATCCCGCGCAAAGGCCGCGCCCAACCGGCTTCTTATCGCGGGATTGGAAAAAACCGCCTCAAGGCTGGGCTGGTAGCAGGCCGGATCGGCCGCCATGGTCCGGTAAAGGCTGCCCTGCCGCTCGCGCAGGAACAGCACAGGCTCCCGAGACCGCAGCGACACGAACTCCCCCAGCAGGGCCAAACGCGTCCAGTACTCCCAGTCCTCGCCATACGTCAGTTCCGGACGAAACGCGCCAGCCTCTTCCACCGCTTCCCGCCGGATCAGCATGTGGCCGCCATTGGCGAAAAGGTTGCGCGCCAGAAGGCGCGGCAGCAGCGCGCCCCCAGGCGGAGGACGCACCGGACGGGCCGAGCCGTCCGCGCCGACCCTGGCATAGCCGCCGCACGCCGCGACAGCCCACGGGGACGCATCGAGCAGTTTTGCCAGCCTTGCCAAGGCATCCACCGCTAGCCAGTCATCCGCGTCCAGGAAAAGCACGGCATCGGCTGTGCTGTTCCTAGTTGCATGGGCAATGGCAGGCCGCGCTTCGCTCCACGCCGCAAGGGCGTCACACACCGTCGCCATGCCCCGGTTGCGGGCGGCTGACACGCCCGCATTGGATTGCCGGACAACGCTTATGCGGGAATCGCCAAAGGTTTCGGCAATAGCGGCTGTCGCATCGGACGATCCGTCATCGACCACCACGGCGGACCAGTCGGCGTGGGTTTGGCGGCGGAGGGAAACAAGGCACTCAGCCAGCCACGACGCGACATTGTAGGCAGGGATGATGACGGCGATACGCACGTGCCAGGGTGTCCGGACAGGAGGGCAAAGCCTAACCCCGTCCGGATGAACAACCCGTTAACGCCGGGCGGATCAGGCTTTAACAGGCACCCCATGTTCCTTCATCAGCGTCTCCAGCTCGCCAGTCTGGTACATCTCGGTCACGATGTCGCAGCCGCCGACGAACTCGCCCTTGACATAAAGCTGCGGCACGGTCGGCCACTGCGAGAACTGCTTGATGCCCTCGCGCAGCTCCATGTCCTCCAGCACGTTGGCGGACTGGAACGGCACGCCCATGTGGGTCAGGATCTGTATCACCCGCGCCGAGAAGCCGCATTGCGGGAACATCGGCGTCCCCTTCATGTAGAGCATGACGTCGTTCTTCTCGATGTCGCCCTGGATGCGCTGCGCGATGTCGGTCATTTTCAAACTCCTGATGTCTTGGAACTGATTATTCGGGTGCCGAGGTCTGCAATGCAAGGGCATGAAGCTCGCCGCCCATGCGGCCGCGCAGGGCGGCATAGACAAGTTGGTGCTGGCGCACGCGGGACAGGCCGCGGAATTGCTCGCTGACCACGGTCGCGGCGTAGTGGTCGCCATCGCCCGCCAGGTCCTCCACGTTCACCCGAGCGTCGGGCAACGCGGCCCTGATCAGGGCCTCGATCTCGTTCGCCTCCATTGCCATCACATGCCGTCCTTCTGGCTGGTCCCGTCCATCCATGACGGAAAGAACCGCTCGTGCGCCGCTCGCAAAGCCGCGACGGATATTGTGCCGCCGTCGGGCAGAGTCAAATCCTGTCCGCCAGAGGTACCCAGGCGCACAGCCGGAACGCCGGCCATTTCCGCCGCGCGGGTGAACGCGGCATGATCCGGCACGGCGACAAGGTAGCGCGCCTGGTCCTCGCCGAACCAGAACGCGTGGCCGGGGATGTCGCGCGGATGGGTCAGCATGCGGGCGCCGAAGCCGCCCGCCATCGCCATCTCGGCCAGGGCGACAAGGATGCCGCCGTCCGAGACGTCATGGCAGGCGCGGATCGTGCCGTTGAGGATGTGCGCGCGGACGAAATCGCCGTTGGCCCTTTCCACCGCCAGGTCGACGGGCGGCGGCGCGCCGTCTTCCCGTCCGGCGATTTCCCGCAGCCAGATCGACTGCCCCAGCCAGCCCGTCGTGGTCCCGATCAGCACGATGTCCAGCCAAGCCGGCAGGCCCAGGCCCACCGCGAGCGCCGCGTCGTCCAGCACCCCCACCCCGCCGATCGCCGGCGTCGGCAGGATCGCTCGGCCTTCCGTCTCGTTGTAGAGGCTGACATTGCCGGAGACGACGGGGAAATCCAGCGCCTCGCACGCGGCGGCCATGCCGCGGATGGCGGCGGCGAACTGGCCCATGATCTCGGGCTTCTCCGGATTGCCGAAGTTCATGTTGTCGGTGATGGCCAGAGGCCGAGCGCCGACGGCGGTCAGGTTGCGCCAGGCCTCGGCGACGGCCTGGGCGCCCCCGGTTTCCGGATCGGCCTGGCAGTAGCGCGGCGTGCAGTCGGCGGTCAGCGCGAGGGCGCGCTTCAGGCCCTCCAGCTTGACCACGGCGGCATCGGCCGCGCCGGGCCGCTTGACGGTCTGGCCGCCGACCGTGCTGTCGTACTGGTCCCAAACCCAGGCGCGCGAGCACAGGTCCGGGCACCCGACAAGCCTGATCAGCGCCTGGGTCAGGCCGTGGCGGTCCTCGATGCGGGCCGGGTTGAGTTTCTCCCTCTTTGGCGTGTCAACGGTCGGCCGGGTGTAAAGCGGCGCCTGGTCGTTCAGCGGCCCCAGCGGGATGTCCGCTTCGACCACCCCATGATGCCGCACCGTGATGCGCTCGCTGTCGGTGATCCGCCCGATGACGGCGAAATCGAGGTCCCATTTGGCGAAGATGTCCCGCGCAAGCTGTTCCCGGTCCGGGCGCAGCACCATCAGCATGCGCTCCTGGCTTTCCGACAGCATGAACTCGTAAGCGGTCATGCCGCTCTCGCGCGCCGGCACGTGATCCAGGTCCAGTTCGATGCCGACGTTGCCCTTGCCGGCCATTTCCACGGCGCTGCTGGTCAGCCCGGCGGCGCCCATGTCCTGGATGGCGACGATGGCGTCGGTGGCCATCAGCTCCAGGCACGCCTCGATCAGCAGCTTCTCGGTGAACGGGTCGCCGACCTGCACGGTGGGACGC
>CAXTXZ010000252.1:0-2706 GCA_964248015.1 uncultured Rhodopila sp.
AGGTTGTGGTCCCAGAACTCCGTCTTGCCGCCGAAGCCGCGCAGCTTGATCATCGACAGGACGAAATCCAGGCCGTAGCGCTCCGCCGTCAGCGTCACCTGCTTGTTCAGCGCGAAGCTGGGCCAGTACTGCGGCGAGTTTTCCGAAATCAGCCAGCCGTTGTTGCCGATGGGAATGAAGATGCCGATTTTCACGCCTGCCTCGTTCCTCGATGCCTTGGTTCCAGTGAAGCAAGAATAGCGCCATGACGGGACGGTGAGGCCGTCATGCCAAGCATCGCCGCCACGCCGCTCCTAGGCAAACTTGCTGAAATCCGGCTTGCGCTTTTCCGTGAATGCCGCGAAGGCCTCCGCCGCCTCGGGGGAGCGGAGCTGCTCGTGGAACAGCGCAAGCTCCTCCTCGATCCGGCCTGCCACGTCCTGCCGGCCATTCTTGATCAGGTTCTTGGTCCGCCGCACCGCCTCGGGCGGCAGCGCCGCCAGCCGTGCCGCCAGATCGCGCGCCGTGCCCATCAGGTCCGCCGGATCGACAACCTGGTTGACGAAACCCCATTCCCGCGCGGTTTCCGCGTCCATCGGTTCGCCCAGCAGCAACAAGGCGCTCGCCCGCTGATGCCCGACCAGCCGGGGGAACAGCAGGGAACTGGCCGCTTCCGGCACCAGGCCCAGGCTGGTGAACGGCATCACGAACCGGGCGGAGCGGGCCGCGACCACCAGGTCGGCGTGCGCCAGCATGGTGGTCCCGACGCCGATCGCCGCCCCGTTGACCGCGGCCACCAAGGGCGTCGCCAGCGACGACAGCGCGGCCAGGAAGGGCGAGGCATGCGTCGCCTCGCTGCTTGAGGCGCGCGCCTGGAAATCCTTGATGTCATTGCCCGAGGTGAATGTGTCGCCAGCCCCGCTCAGCAGCACGGCGCGGATCTTGGGATCGGCGTCAGCCAGCCTGAAGGCGGATTCGACCGCCTGGTACATGCCTCGGGTCAGGGCGTTCTTCTTCTCCGGCCGGTTGAACAGGATTTCCAGCACCGCGCCGGCCTGCGAGACGATCACCTCGGTCATTCCCTTGTCTCCTTCTAACCGATCAGGTCATGCGCCTGATGGGTGATTTCCGCTATCAAGTCGGTCATCTGCTGGCGGATGCCGACGAAGCCGGGCAGCCGCTCGATCAGCGTTTCGTCCATGTAAAGGTTGCGGGCGATTTCGATCTGCAAGACGTGAACCTCGTCCAGCGGCCTGCCGTAATGCTTGGTGATGTAGCCGCCGGCATAGGGGTCGTTGCGACGCACCTGGTAGCCTTTGCGGATCAAGGCGCCTTCCACCATGCGGGTCACGCGCGACGCGCAGGCAATCCCATGCAGGTCGCCCAGCACGAAGTCGGTCGCCCGTCCGCCCTGCCGCTTGCCGTGGCCGCTGGAGGGCATGGAATGGCAGTCGATCACCAGGCAGTAGCCAAAGCGGTTCTTGATGTCGCTGATAAGCCGGGCGAGTTCATCGTGAAAGGGCCGCCAGTAGGCGAAGATACGGCGCTCCGCTTCGGCGAATGGCAATTTCGCGCCATAGATGGCCTCGCCCGAGGCCACCACCTTGGCGATCGTCCCGAGTCCCGCGCTGACCCGCGTGCTTGTTGTGTTGACCCAGTCGGGCAGGCGGTCGGCGAACATCGCCGGGTCCAGCTCCCACGCCTCGCGGTTCGCGTCGCAGAACGCGCGCGGGAAGTTGGCGGCAAGCAGCGGGGCGCCATGCTCGGGGGCGGCATCGAACAACTCGTCAACAAAGGAATCTTCGCTGCGGCGCAGGTTCAGCGGGTTCAGGCGCACGCTGTTCATCAGGTCGGCGGTGTAGGCGCGCCCCGAATGCGGCGAGGTGAACACAACGGGCGCGAAGGGGCGTTCCGGCAAAAGCGCGCGGAAGGGCCGAATCTCGTCGCCGGACACCAGGGGCATCGTCTCCAGGGGCATCGTCTGGGGTATGGGCGCATCCATGGCGCCATCAAAGAGGCACTGGCCTGAAATGTCACTACACTGAATGGCTAGGGTTGGTAATGTCGCCTCGCCGACGGCGCCTGGCCACGCCGCTTGCGGCAAGGAACCGGCCATGTGGCGGATCATGCCGCTGGCGCCCGCGCCGGCGGCGCAAGCCGCCGATGGCCGGTTTGCTGGCCTGGGCTGTCATCCATTCGCGCGGCTTCACGGCGATGTTGAAACCCTCTTGCATCAATGACCGGTTTTCGCCGAAGAACCTGCATGGCAACGCACTACTACACCGTCACCTGGGATCAACTGCACCGCGACGCCCGTGCCCTGGCCTGGCGCCTGATGGAACATGGCCCGTTCGCCGGCATTGTCGCGATCAGCCGGGGCGGCTTGATCCCAGCGGCGATCATCGCTCGTGAGCTGGATCTTCGCCTGGTCGAAAGCGTCTGCGTTGTCACCTATCAAGAGGAGCAGCGCGGCGAGCCGGTGGTTGTGAAACCACCTGCCGCCGCGGGCGATGGCGGCGGCTTCCTGATCGTCGATGACCTGGTCGATACGGGAACCACGGCCCGCGTCGTGCGCGGCTTGTTGCCGAATGCCCATTTTGCTTGCATCTATGCCAAGCCGGCGGGCAGGGAGATCATCGATAGCTTTGTCACGGAGGTTTCGCAGGACACCTGGATCTTGTTCCCCTGGGATACGGAGCCACAGTTCATTGAACCTCTTGCTCGCCG
>CAXTXZ010000252.1:2806-6079 GCA_964248015.1 uncultured Rhodopila sp.
CTGTTCCGCCGTGACCGCGGTGTAATGCTCCGCGGCATGTTTTTGCGTGTCCAGCGGCAGATCCAGATCGGCCAGCCGCAGGTACTGGCCGGCAATGGCGCCCACGCTGGCGCGCTGCATCGGAAGCCGGCGCAGCAGCTCCGCCTTGGCCCGCACCAGTTCGGCGTCGCTGACGGCTGCCGTCTGCATGTCCTTCAGGTTGCTCAGCACCACGGCGCGCGTTTTCTCGATGTTCCGCGGATCAGCGCCGAAGGACACGCTGTATTCGCCGCGCGTCCGCGTCCACTCCAGCTCACTGTTGACCGAGTAGACATATCCCGTCCGTATCCGCAGGTCGCGGTACAGCCGGGAAGAGAAACCGCCGCCCAGAATGGCGTTGCCCAGCATCAGCGCGTAGCGGTCCGGGCTGGTGACCGGCAGCGCCAGCGTCTCGGCCATGGAAACGCTTTCTTGCAGGTTGCTGTCATCCGGCACATGCGCCTGGGAAGGCGGATTAGGGCCTATCGGCGGCAGGTCGATCGCAGGCGTCGCACCCGAGGCGCGCCAGCCGCCGAAGGCATCGGCCACCGCCTGGCGCGCTTGTTCCGGCGTGACGTCGCCCAGCACGACGACCGTCGTCAGGTCCGGCCGCATCGTCGCCTCGTAATAGGCGCGCACGTCGTCAAGGCGCAGCCCCATCACGCTGTCGGGCGTCGCCTCGCGCAGCAGGGGATCGCCGTTCGGCACGATCGCCTGCGCGACCGCCCGCTGGAACAGGTAATTCGGCGCGTGCCGCCGGCCGATGACGCCTTGCGCGACCTGCGCGCGCAGCACCGTGAACGCGTCGGCCGGGAATGCGGGATGCAGCAGGTTTTCCGCCAACAGCCCCAGGCCCTGCTGGAACACCGGCGCCAGGACCCGCAGCGAGAAGCTTGGCCCGGCGCCGATCGAGGCGGCGATGTCATCGGCCGCTTCCTGGAACGCCAGCCGGCCGCGCGCCTCGGTGCCATGGTTGAACAGGCCGCGCATGACGGCGGCGACGCCTTCCTTGCCCGGCGGCTCCTGCATCGGGGCAACCTGGCGCACCTGGCCGAACACCGAGACCGTGTGGCTGACATGCTCGGGCTGGACGATCAGCCGCAGGCCGTTGGGCAGCACGCTGACATCGGGCGTTTCGCCCTGGTCCGGCACGTGCGGCGTCGCCAGCGCGGCGGCGGCCCATGGCGGCAGCGTCACCGGATGATCCGGCGAGGCGGCGAACGACTCGGCCCCGCCGAAGCCGGGCCCGGCGGCCGGCGCGACGGACTGCCGCGGGGTCAGGATCGCGGTCACCGCATGCTCGGGGTCGAGCAACTGCCTGGCGAGCCGGTTCACGTCGGCGACCGTGACAGCCTCGTAAGCGTGGGCGATGTCATCGGGCGATGCGGCGTCGCGGAAGGCCAACGCCTGCGACCAGTTGCCGGCAAGGCCCCGTATGCTGTTCGCCTCGAAGCCGATTTGCGCAAGCTCCCGCCGTTTCGCTGCCTGCACCAGCGTCTCCGGCACGCCGTCCCGGACGATTGACGCGATGGCGCCGCGCACCTCGGCCAGCAGGGGTTCGGGATCGTCGCCGCCTGGGAACGCCGCCAGCGCAAGGCCGAACCCGACATCCGCCTTTGCCTGGTAGTTGAATTGCGCCGTCAACGCCTTGCCGGCTGGCACCAGGCCATACAACGCGCCTCGCGGGCTGCCGAGGACATCGCCCAGGATGTCGGCGGCGGCGAAATCGCCATCCTTCAAGCCGGGCATGCGATAGGCGACAGCCAGCAGGCCGACCGGGAAATCGGTCGGCAGCGCCAGTGCCTTCGGCTGCACCGGCCCAGCGCTGATCGGCGCATGCCGGGGCACGTCACGCCGGGGGATGTCGTCGAACGCGGCGCGAACCTGCGACAGCGCCTGGCTTGGCTGCACGTCGCCGGCGATCACCAGGATGGCGTTGTTTGGCGCGTACCATGTTTCGTAGAAGCGCCGCAGCAGGGCGGCGTCGGTCTGGTCGAAGGAGGGGCGCGTGCCGAGCGCGTCGTGCGCGTAGGGGGTGTTTTCGAACAGGATGGACTGGGCTTGCGCCATGAAGGTGTAGAAGGGACTGGAAAGATCCCGCGACACCTCCTGCTCGATGGCGCCGCGCTCCTGCTCCCAGTCCGCCTGGCTGATGGTCAGGCCGCGCATGCGCAGGGCCTCGATGCGCAGCGCCACGGGCAGGTCGGCGGCGGCGACCGTGTAGTCGTATTGCGTGACCGTTTCAGTGGTGTCGGCGTTGTAGATGCCGCCCAGCAAGGCGCTTGCCTCGGCAAGCTGGTCCCTGTCCAGGCCCTCGCTGCCGCGGAACATCATGTGTTCCAGGGCGTGCGCCGTGCCGGGAAAGCCGGCGGGGGCGTCGTTCGATCCCGCCAGGTAGTTGAGTTCCGTCGTGACAACGGGCGCCAGGCGGTTCGGCACGATGACCACGCGCAGCCCATTGGCCAATGTGGCTCGAACAACGTCGTCAGCGAGGCACGGGACAGTCGTTGCCATCAGGGCAAGCCCAACCGCGCGGGCCATCAGACGCTTCAAGCCGTTCTCCCCTTGCACAGACAATCAATCTATGGGGCTTGCCGGAGGAAATGCAACAAACACGGTGACGTGTCCGCGGCCCGCCCGGCACGGCAGGCGCCAGCGGGAAGGATCGGCTTTGCGCCGCCTGGGTCCGACGACGGCGTGCTTCCGGCGATGCTGGCGCCTTCGCGTCACGCGCCCTGGGACCAGACGCCTAATGAGCGACGATTAGCTGATCCACTCCGGCCTGATAGAACATAGGATCATCGTTCCCCGTCTCAAGGACGATCTCCATCGGATAGGTTCCAGGGGGCAATGGAGAGCCAGCGAGCGAAAATGGGCCAGCCTGAAAGCCTCCGTTCCGGACGGTTACCCGGTCGCCAGCCATTCCGCTGGGCGGGGTCGGCGCAAGGCAATCATTGCCCGCGCAAGTGACTGCCTTTTTCAGGTAAACCCACAGAATGCTGCCATTGGGGAGATCGGTGATGCCAGCCAGCAGCGGCTTTGCCCCACCGGACTGGCGAACTTTCATCGTCGGCGGTGACCGCATCGGCGAAATCGCAGCCGCAATTCGATTGCGAAGGTCGGGGCTGTAGGTTTCTGAAGCAGTCTCAGCCGCTGCGCTTCCAACCAAGGCGAATGCAATAAGCAGGGTCACGACACGCCACATCGAGGCTTCCTTCAGCCAGCAGCACAACCATTCCGCCGACATTATAAGAA
>CAXTXZ010000253.1:0-3569 GCA_964248015.1 uncultured Rhodopila sp.
CTGATCCGGCGGTGCCGATGACCAGCGGGATGTCCAGGGCGCGGGCGGCGAGCAGAACGCGGCGCAGGTCTCGGAGGGTGGCTTCCGGTGAGGTGGCCATCTCGCCCTTGCCGAGATAGGTGGGGCCGATGTCAATTGATCCCATGTCGCAGCCAATCAAGTCGGGCTTGCGTTCTATTCCAGCGCGGAAGGCGGCGGCGGGGATGCCGTAGCCGAGTTGGCCGGATGCGCCCAAGAGGCGGATGGGGCGGGGCGAGCGGCGGATCTCGGCAATGATGCGGCCGGATGCGCTCATATCTCGATCCCCAGCAGCGGGGCGTGTTGCTGCGCGCCGTAGACGTCGCAGTCGCCGGGATCGCCGGCCATGATGGCGCGGGGCATGACGATCTTGATGGCGCGGCCTACCGGGTAGGGGATGATCGTCACCTGGCTGAGCGGGATGCGGTAGAGCCGGGCGATGGTTTCAACGCCGAGGGCGGGGGACTGGGCGACGCGCTGGTAGTCGGCGTCGGTGGCGAACATGATGTCCAGGGTCAGGCGTCGCGGGCCGGCGTTCTTGCTGCGGATCACCTGGGCAATGTCGGAGAGTTTCACGGCAGGTGCAGTTCGGCGCGCGGGCGGGTGACGGTGCGGACGCCGCGCTTGAAGGCGACCAGCGGCGGGCGGACTTCGGCGACGGCCTGCTCGGGGGTGGTCGCGTCGAAGATGACGATGTCGGCGGGGTTGCCAATCCTGATGCCGTAATCCTTGAGGTTCAGCAGCTTGGCGGAGCGGGATGTGAGCATGTTGAAGCATTCGCGCAGGCGGCGAGCCTCGCCGACCTGGCAAACGTTGGCCTGCATGTTGGCGATGCGGATCAGGTTGCCGTCGCCCATCGGGGTGAACGGGTTGAGGATGTTGTTGCTGGAGATCGAGCAGTTCACGCCATGTTCGGTCAGCACGTTGGCGTTGGCGACGCCGCGCTGGATGCTGTGGTCCTGGTTGCGGCCCATCATGTAAAGGTCGGTGGCGGGCAGCACGGTGACGGCGACGCCGGCATCCGCCATGACGCCCGCCAGGGTTTCGAGGTCGGCGGGCGGCAGGGTGGAGTACTTGCAGCCGTGGCCGACGGCGACGCGGCCTCCCATGCCGTATTCCTTGGTCAATTCGCAGACGAGGTGGATGTCCATGTCCATGGGGCTGTTGCCGGAGTCCAGGTGCATGTCGATGTCAACGTCGTATTCGCGGGCGAGGGCGAAGACGCGGCGGATCTGGCCGCTTTTGTCGGGGTCGTAGTTGGGCGCCGCGCCGATCACCCTGGCGCCGCGCTTCAGCGCCTGCACCAGCAGTTCGTCGGCGCGCGGGTTGTTCGTCAGGCCCTCCTGCGGGAAGACGCAGAGTTCCAGGTCGATCGCCCAGGCGTAGTCGTGGCGCAGTTTCTCCAGCGCGTCGAAGCTGCGCATCTCGACGCCGGCATCGAGTTCGACATGGGTGCGCATCCGCGTGGTGCCGTGCTTGACGCAGGCTTCCAGGGTCTGGCTGGCGCGGTGGTAGACATCGGCCTCGGTGAAGGTGTGCTTGACGGCGGCGACGCGGGGCACGGCGTTGGCGTTGCGGCCGTCCTCGGGCGGGCAGCGGTCGATGATGCGGCTTTTGTCGAGGTGGATGTGGGTCTCCACCAGGCCGGCGCAGGCGAGCAGGCCGCCGGCTTCGTGTTGCGGCGCGTCGGTGGTCAGGTTGGGCTCTAGCGCGACGATCTTGCCGTTGGCGATGCCGATGTCGATGGGGGGCTGTTCCGGTGCTTCGGGCAGGCGGGCGTTGCGGATAACCAGGTCCATGTCGTTCCCTTGCGTCGAGCCGGTGGCAGGGTGCCAGCCGAACGCGGGCGCTGTAAAGGCAGCGTCCGGGGACGGTTCAGAGGCGGCCCAGCGTCCAGCCGCACCAGGTGGCGGCGACGCAGAGCAGGACGGACGCCAGGGCGTAGGCGAAGGCGGGGACGGCATCGCCGGCTTGCAGCAGTTCCAGCGTTTGCAGGCTGAAGGCCGAGAACGTGGTGAAGCCGCCGCAGACGCCGGTCATCAGAAAGATGCGCAGATCGGGATGCACGCCGACGCGGGCAGGCGTCAGCGTCAGCCCGGCGACGAGGCCGATGACGCACGATCCCAGCACGTTGATCAGCAACGTGCCCCAGGGGAAGCGGTGGCCGGTCAGCCCGGTCATGACTCCGGTCAGCCAGTAGCGGCCCAGGCTGCCCAACGCGCCGCCGGCGGCGACCGCGATCCAGGCGCCCATGCCGCTATGCCCTTGCCGGATTTCGGAATGGCGACGCCGAGCGTTGCAGCGGCCGGGTCAGCGCCTTGCGCCGGTCGGCTGGCGGGAAAAAGCGGCCTGGCGGGACATCAGGGGGATAGGAATCTGCCAGGAAGCCGCGTTGTTGCATCCGTTGATTCCTTTTGGGGAGGCCGCCCGGATAACGGATCGGCGGGCTGATCCAAAGTCACTTACTGGCGGGTAGCGGCGTTGCGCGGCACGCATGGCAACAGCACTGGTCACCATATGATAACGCCGCTTATGATGAGGATCAACAGAGGAAGCGCCCTTGAACCAGTTCGACCCTGACCTCCTGTTCCTGCTGCACGATGTCGCCCGGCTGCTCCGCGTCGAAGCCGACAAGCGCGCTCGGCTGCATGGCATGACGCGGGCGCAGTGGGGCATCCTGATCTGGCTGGAGCGGCAACCGGGCATCTCGCAGAAGGAATTGTCCGAACTGCTGGAAGTCGAGCCGATCACGGTTGCCAGGCTGATCGACCGGCTGGAAAGCCGTGGCATGGTGGAACGGCGGCCCGATCCGCGCGACCGGCGCATCTGGCGGCTGCACCTGCTGCGGCCGGCGCTGGACGTGCTGCACGAGATAGACGAGCAGCGCGCCGACATGACCCGCATCGTGACCACCGGCATCAACGAAGAGCAACTGCACACCATGACCCAGGCATTGCAGCGGATGAAAACCACCCTGACGCAGGACATGCATGCCGCGCGCCGTGGCGTCGAGACGGAAGCGCGGGTGGCCGTCTGATGTCGCAAGCCACCTTGACAGGATCGACGCCTCGGGTCGGCGACCGGGTGGCCGATGCGCCGGCCCGTCGCCGCCTTGGCCGTGCCGCGCTGCGTCCCGTGCTGATGGTGGGCGGCATCGTCGCCGTGGCCGTGGCCGCCAGCGTCTACTGGCTGACAGGCGGTCGTGTCGTCTCGATCGACGATGCCTATGTGCGGGCGGCGAAGGAGGTTATCGCCACCGACATATCGGGCATCGTCGCGTCCGTGCCGGTGCATGAGGGGCAGCGGGTGGCGCAGGGCGACGTTCTGATACGGCTGGACCGGCGGCCGTTCGAGATCGCCCTGGCCGGGGCGAAAGCCAATCTGGGCGGTGTTTCGTCAACGCTGGAGGCTATGAAGCTGGATTACCAGCGCATGTTGCGGGACGTCGATGTGAAGCAGGCGCAGCTTGCCTCGGACCAGGCGAACTTCGATCGTTACTCCGGGCTGATCAAGAGCGGCGGCGTCACCCGCGCGGATTACGACAACGCGCG
>CAXTXZ010000253.1:3669-6065 GCA_964248015.1 uncultured Rhodopila sp.
TGGCGCGACCTGTTCTAGATCATGGCTGTCGCGCCGCAGGACCGGGTGCCGCATCGCCTGATCATCACGCTGTGCACGGTGGGCGCCACCTTGATGCAGGCGCTGGACCAGACCATCGCCAACGTGGCGCTGCCCTACATGCAGGGCAGCCTGTCGGCCACCTACGACGAGATCACCTGGGTGCTGACGTCGTACATCACCGCGGCAGCGATCATGACCGCTCCGGTGGGATGGCTGGCGGCGCGGTTCGGCCGGAAATACCTGTTCATCACCTGCCTGATCGGCTTCACCATCACGTCGATGATGTGCGGCGCGGCGCAGTCGCTGGCCCAGATGGTGGTCTTCCGGCTGATGCAGGGGGTGTTTGGCGCGGCCCTGGTGCCGCTGTCGCAATCCACCATGATGGACATCTACCCGCTGGAGCAGCGCGGCAAGGCGATGGCCATCTGGGGCGTCGGCGTCATGGTCGGGCCGATCCTGGGGCCGACCCTCGGCGGCTACCTGACCGAGATGTACAACTGGCGCTTCGTCTTCTACATCAACCTGCCGTTCGGCATCCTGGCGACGCTGGGGCTGCTGTTCTTCATGCCCCGGTCGTTCGGCAATTTCTCGCTTCGCTTTGATTGGATTGGCTTTGCCGTCCTGTCATTGGGGATCGGCGGCTTCCAGATGATGCTGGACCGCGGGCAGGACCAGGACTGGTTCACCGCCCGCGAGATCATCATCGAAGCCGTGCTTGGCGGGCTGGGCGTTTACCTGTTCATCGTCCACATGATCACGGCGAAGAAGCCGTTCATCCCGCCGGTGCTGTTCAAGGACCGCAACTTCGCGGCGGGGCTGGTGCTGATGTTCGCGACCGGCACGATCCTGGTGTCGAGTTCCTCGCTGATGGCGCCATGGCTGCAGAACCTGGCGGATTACCCGGTGGAGACGGCGGGGCTGATCATGGCGCCGCGCGGCATCGGCACGATGACGGCGATGCTGACCAGCGGACGGCTGTCGGCCCGGATGGACCCGCGCAAGCTGATGGCGTTCGGAATCTCCATGCTGGCGTGGTCGATGTGGGAGATGACGGGCTGGACGCCGGACGTCGCGCAGTGGAAGATCATTGTCACGATCATGGTGCAGGGAGCCGGGCTGGGCTTTGTCTTCCTGCCGTTGCAGATGCTGGCGTTCGCGACGCTGCCGCCGCAGTACCGCACCGATGGCGCGTCGCTGTTCAGCCTGTTCCGCAACATTGGCGCCGCGGTCGGCGTGTCCGTGACGTCGTCGCTGCTGGCGCACAACACGCAGATCCTGCATGAGCAGATCGGCGCCTCGGTGACGCCGTTCAATCGCGCGCTACAGGATGGCGGCGCAATCAGCCGGGCGTGGAACCCGATGCAGGCGCATGGGGCAGCGGCTCTGGACCACATGGTCAACCAGCAGGCGCAGATCATCGCCTATATCGACGATTACAGGCTGATGGTGTTCAGCACCCTGGCGTCGCTGGCGCTGCTGCTGCTGATGCGCCGGCCGCGCGTGGCCGCCAATACACCGGCTGACGCCGCGCATGCGGCGATGGACTGAAGGGCGGTTGTCAGGCGGGTAGCCGCATCCATCCGGGGATGCTGGGGACCAGCGTCGCGTCGCCGCAGCGCAGGGTTTCCTTGACCGCATCCAGCCGTAGCGACGCAAGCCCGATGCCGCCATGGGCGGAGCGCATGGTTCCCACATCGAGGCTGTCGCGCAGGACAGGCGTTCCGGGCGGAGGCGGCGCGCCCTGGATGGCGACGGGAAGCAGCCGGCGCTTGATCAGGCCACGGTATTTCGTGCGCGCCGTCAGTTCCTGGCCCATGTAGCAGCCCTTGGTCCAGGACACGCCGGCCAGTTCATCGAAGCCGGCCTCCAGCAGGACGGTGCGGTCCGCCTCCATATCCCTGGAGCCGTCCGGCAGACCAGCCGCCAGACGGTGAAGGTCCCAGTCCTCCGGCGTCGCGGTGGCGGGGAGCGGCGTGGGCGACAGGATGCGCCAGGCGAAATCGGGCAACCTGGGGTCGGGGGCCATGATGGCCGGTTGGTCGATGGCGGGGACGCCGCCCCAGGCGACGTGGACGCGCAGCGCGGGTTCCAGCCGCAAGGCGACCCGCATGCGCAGCCGGTAGCGCGACAGGCGCTGCGCCAGCTTCGCCGCCTGTGCCCCCTCGCAGTCCAGCAGCAGGCGGTCGCCGTCGGCGAAAATGAAGAAGTCCGCGAGCCATTTGCCCTGGGCGGTCAGCAGCGCGGCCCAGACGGCCTGGCCAGGGCGGGCGGCGGCGACGTCGTTGGACACCAGGCCTTGCAGGAAATCGACGCGGTCATCGCCGTCGATGGCGATGACGCCTCGGTCCGGCAGGGGGGTGACTGAAACCATGCGC
>CAXTXZ010000254.1:0-6062 GCA_964248015.1 uncultured Rhodopila sp.
TGTGCCGACCCGAGGAAGGGTTAACGGGAGTAGGGGGTCGAGGCAAGCATTTCAGTCAGGCCGTGGCACGGGCGGGCGCGCATGGCACGCAACCCTGCCTTTTCTGGGCAATCCGTATGAAACGGCTGCCGATGGCACCCGCGCGTAGCCGAAGCCTGTCCGTTCCGCCCTTTTAAGGCAGGCCCTGCTCAAGAAACAGCTCCGCGTCTTCTGGCAACAAAAGCCGGTCACGCAGCAACGCCTCCGTCGCCACCCGCACCGCCTGGAGGCGCGCATCCCCTGGATACCGCGAGGCCACGGAAGCCCGAGGGTCATCCCCCCGCAGAGCCTCGATTGTGGCGAAGGCCAGGAACGTGCCATCCCGATCGGCCAGTTCCCCTTCTGGATAGGGCGCCTTATACAGGTTCCATCCGGTGAACGTCCCGACTGGCACGGCGATATCAGGCAATCGGATTCCCGCGATCTCGTTTCCATCCGCATCCACCTGCGGCACTAGCGCATGGTATGTTGGCTCCGCCGGCGCCGGGTTGACCCAATCCCCAGGCGGCGTCACGGGACAGGCGGCAACTGGCCGCGCAAACCCAGGAATGGCCGGGAAGGCAACGCCTTCGGCCGAAACCAGCGTCCCATCATCGATCCGTGGCACCCGGCTGTCGGGCGGAGCGCTCCCGCTGGCCACCCATTCGTCAAGCCCCACCAGCAGCGCCCGAACCGCCGGCATGGGATCGTGCCAATTGCGCGGGTTGACGCACGGCCCGGCATCCCTGGGCATTCCCGCCTTGCCGCCATGCTGCGACCCGGCCAGCAGGAACGTCCGCACATTGTCCGGCGGCGCAACGTCCCGCGTCCCAAGGGGATCGGTGTGCAGAAGCGACGCGCCCTTCTGCCAGTACTCAGTGGATGTGTTCGTCTCGATCAGCTTGGGATCTGTCTGGTCGCCGCGCATCAGCGCGCCGGAACGGCCCGTCACCGGATCGTCCAGGAACGCCGAGGAAAACGGGAACTCCACTTCGGGGAAGTCATGATCCTCATGCCAGGTCCGCGTCCGGAACGGCTGCCCAAAGGGCGCGTTGTGGAACACGCGCCCGATGCCCGCCACATGCGTCAGGACGCCGTCAAACACCTGCCGTCCGTCTTCGTCCGCGTTGAACCCCTGGGCGATATGGTCCCGCAGGTAACGGCCAGCCTGGGAGATGCCAAACGCCAGCGCCTTCTCCACCGGCCGCCCGAGCAACCCCGCCCCGTCATGCCGCAGAGTGCTGACAACATCGCGCGTCGCGGCGAAACCCATTCCCAGCACGCGAGGCTTCGTCGCCTGGTAGCGCACTTCGTAGATCGAGCCGGTATCCGCCGCCGACAGCGGCCGGACCGTGCGCGCGTCCACCATCTGGCTTGGCACCTCGCTTCGCGCGGCCGTCTGCGTCCGCCGCACCGTCACCCGCGCCGGTCCGATCGCCTCATAAGCAAGCTTGAAGACCGTGTGCACGCCCAGCCGCGTCCCGGACACGAACTCCTCGCGGATCTCCTGCGACATCCCCTCGATCACCGGCACGTCAAGCGACAACCCCGTCGCCTTGGGCGCCCCGGGGTCCCAACCCGTCCATAGCAGCGAAAATCCCAGGCGCAACGGCAGCGCGTTACCAAGGTCGTCCGCGGTCTCTGGCTGGTTGCCGGCAACGCCGGCGCAGAGATTGGCGAACAGCATGATCCGCCCGCGGTTGTTCACCTCGTACAACAGCCGCCCGTTGCCCCGCGCCGCGTCCGCCGGCCGCAGCAGCACGAAATCCGTCCGGTACGCCACTCGCCCCAAGGCATCCGCCGGCGCACGGTCCAGCAACGCGATCCCCCGGTTGCGCGGATGCGCCGGGTCCAGCGCCCCGATGGCGACTCCGTCGATGCGCTCATAAGCGCCAACCGCGCCGAATGCCGCGCCGCCGACGAAAGGGGCGCGACCCTTGATCTCGATGCCGGTGATCATGCCCAGTGCAACTCCGCCTCGCTGCGTTCCTGCAACCCCGCCCGCGTCATGCCGGGAACCATGTCCAGCACGGTGAACCCGTCCGGCCCGACCTCCAGCACCGCGAGGTCCGTGTAGACCCGCTTCACCACGCCTTTCGCGGTCAACGGATACGAACAGTTCCGCCGGATGCGCGAGCCGCCGTGTCCCTTGGTGATATGCTCCATCGCCACCCAGAGCCGCTTCGCGCCGATCGCCAGGTCCATCGCGCCGCCGACCTGCTTCACCGGCTCGTTGGGCGAGCGCGCCCAGTTCGCGAGGTCGCCGTTCTCGGCCACTTCGAACGCCCCCAGCACGCAAAGGTCCAGGTGCCCGCCACGCGCGATGGCGAAACTGTCGGCATGGTGGACAAACGACCCGCCCGTCCGCAGCGTGATGGGTTGTGTGCCGGCGTTCACCAGGTACGGATTGACATCCTCCGGCGTTGGGGCCGGTCCCGCGCCAATAACGCCGTTCTCGGAGTGAAAGATCACCTCCCGGTCCAACGGCACGTGGTCGGATACGGCGGTGGGGATGCCGATGCCCAGGTTGACGAACCAGCCCTCCGGGATGTCCCGCGCGATCCTGGCGGCGATCCCGGTTCGGGTCAGCGGGGTGAATTCAAGCGCCATGACGGTTTCCTTCAATCGGGCACATGGACGACGCGATGCACGAAGACGCCCGGCGTATGGACATTGGCCGGCGGAATGTCGCCCAGCGCCACCTTATGCCGGGTCTGCGCCACCGTCAGCTTCGCCCCCATCGCCATGATCGGGTTGTAGTTCCGCGCGCTTTCCCGGTGCGTCAGGTTGCCCCAGCGATCGGCCTCCCACGCATCAAGCAGCGCCACGTCGCCCATCAGGGGGTACTCCAACAGGCAGTTGCGCCCGTTGATGACCCGCGTTTCCCGCCCCTCGGCAAGCAGGGTGTCAGCCCCGGTCGGCGTGTAGAACGCCGGCACCCCGGCCCCGGCGGCGCGTATCCGTTCCGCCAGGGTTCCCTGCGGCACGATCTCCAGTTCCAGCTTGCCCTCGGCGAAGCGGCGGCCGGCGACGCTGTCAGCCCGCACATAGCTGCAAACCAGCTTGCGCACCCGGCCCGAGGCCAGCAGGTCGGCAATCGGCCCGGTGTCGCGTCCCCCGGCATTCAGCACCAGGGTCAGGTCCGTCGCGCCCTGCGCCACCAGCCCCCGCATCAAGGTCTCAGGCATGCCCGTCGCGAACCCAGCCACCAGCACGATGGAGCCGTCCGCGATGCCGGCCAGCGCCGCCGTCACATCGGGCACGAATTTGTCGATCATGCGAAGCGTCTTCCTTGGACTCTGGAACCTTGACCCCATCCAAGCGCGGAAAAGCCGTCCTGGCAACGGAGCCTGAACGTCGGCACAACGATCGCATACACGGCTCAAGTTCCTGGATGTGACAGAAGCCATGAGGAGGGCGCCCAACGGTTCCAATAAATCGCGGCATCACAAGATCGGCCTCTACCCGGCGCGAAGCCCGCCGTCCACATCAAGGCAAACCCCGTTGATCATGGATGCCGCGTCGCTCAGCAAGAACAGGATCGCGGACACGACCTCGGCTGGCTTTATAAACCGGCCGAGGGGAATCCGCGCCTGCATTGCCAGCGCTTTCTCCGGATCAGACCATGCGCGCTCCGCCATGGGCGTCAGCGTCACGGTCGGGTTCACGCTGTTCGTGCGTATGCCATGCGGGCCGAGTTCCACGGCCATGACGCGGGTGAGCGCATCCAGCCCGGCCTTGGAGGCGCAGTAAGCCGCGTGCAAGGGCAGGCCGATCCGTGCGGCAACGCTGGACACGTTGACGATGGCGCCTGGCTAGTTGTGCGCCACCAGTTCCGCGGCGACCACCTGCGCCACCCGCAGGGGCGCGAGCGTGTTGACACGCATGACCTCATTGAACGCCGCCTCGGATGTTTCAAGCACGGAACCAAGCTGGACTATGCCGGCGTTGTTGACCAGGAAATCAAACGGCAGAACGGCCCGGATTGCTTCCAGGGCCGGGTCCAGATGGACAAGGTCGGCAGCGATGACGGCGCAGCCGGTTTCCGCGTGCAGCACGGCGAGATCGTCCGCCGAACGGCTGAGCGCGACCACCTGTGCTCCCGCCGCAACCAACTGCCGGACGGTTTCCTGGCCGATGCCTTTTCCCGCTCCGGTCACCAGGGCACGCTTGCCGACGAACGCCATCATGCGTTCCCCCGCAAACGGTGCATGCTCGGCTTCAACGCCGGATACAGATCCTTGTAGACCCCGAACATCCTGTCATAGGCGGACTGGGCATGGGGATGGGGCCGCGCCCGCTCCGTGAGCGTGACCCAGCCCTCGGCAACCCTCTCGGCCGAAACAAGGCCCACCCCGAGCGCCGCGAGAAGCGCGGCCCCGAGCGCGGCTTCCACCTCCTCCTTGATCGTGAACACCGGATAGCCGGTCACGTCCGCGATGATCTGCATCCAAAGGTCGGAATGCGCCGCGCCGCCGACGACGATCAGCTTGTCGGCCAGCGAGTGGGCGCCCTTCGCGCCAGCCTCCATGTTGTGCCGCAGCGCGAAGCTGACGCCTTCCAGCACGGCGCGATACAGATGCGCCCGCGTGTGGAACAGGCTTAAGCCGAGGAAAGCCCCACTCGCCTTGTCGTCCCACACAGGGCTGCGCTCACCCATGAGATACGGCAGGAAAACAACGCCGTCGGCACCCTCCGGCACCTTGCGCGCGGCATCCTCCAGCAGTTGGTGCGGGTCGCCGCCAGCCAGCCGCGCGGCTTCGGTTTCCGCCTGGCAGAACTGCTCGCGATACCAGGTGACCGACGCGCCGGCCGTGATCGCGCCGCCGAACACATAGGCGTCATGCAGCCCATTGAACACGTGCGGCATGCTGATCAAGCCGTGGCGCGCATCGACGGCCTGACTGATGTAGCCCCAGCACATGCTGGTGCCGATCATCGCGACATGCTGGCCCTGGCGGGTCGCGCCGGAGGCAAGCATGGCGACCGCCGCATCCACGCCGCCCGCGACAACCGGCGTTCCCGCCGCAAGCCCAAGCTGCGACGCCCATTGCGACAGCAGGCGACCCACCACGGCGCTCGATTCCACCAGCCGCTCGGGCATCATCGCCGCCGGGATGCCGAGCGCTTCAAGCATCTCCGGCGACCATGCGCGGTTCTTGAAGTCGTAGACACCGCCGATGTTGCCGGCGGAGGAATGGTCAACGGCAAGCTCGCCCGTCAGCGCATGGGCGATGTAGGCGTTTGGCGGCAGCAGCCAGCGCGTCTTGCTCCACACGTCGGGCCGGTTCTCGCGCAGCCAAAGCATTTTCGTGAAGCCGTAGTAGCTATCGACGCCGTTGCCGGTGACATCATAAAGACGGTCAAGGTCCATGGCGCGGCGCACCCATTCCACCTCGGCGCCGGCACGGCGATCCATCCAGATCAGGCAAGGGTGAAGCGGTTTCATCCCGGCATCCACCGGAATGCCTGAGCCGCCATACAGGCTGCTCACGCAGAGCGCCTTGATGTCGCCTGGCTTCACGTCCTGCCGCGCCGCGCACCGGGCGACGCATGTCAGCACCGCCGTCAGCCAAACCTCGGGCCACTGCTCGGCCCACAGCGGCCTCGGCGTATCCAGGTGATAGCTTTCCGAGTGCTGGGCCGCGATGCGCCCGTTCGCGTCAACCAGCAGGGCCTTGGTGCTCTGCGTGCCGACATCGACGCCGATCACGTATTCCATGCAGTTATCCGCCTCCGGCCGCCGGCTTCATCAGCACCTTGATCGAGTCGAGCGAGTTCGCGACCTTGATAGCCTCATCCCATTGCTCCAACGCGTAATCGTGCGTCACGATCCCCTTGGAGGTAACGAGCCCACGCGACAAAAGGTCGATCGCAATTGGATAGCAGTACGGCCCAAGGTGCACGCCGCGCACATCAAGTTCCTTGCGGTCGCCGATGATGGACCAGTCAACCGTGGCATCGCTGCCAAACACCGAGAACTCGATGAAACGGCCGAGCTTGCGGATCAAGCCCAGGCCCTGCGTCACGCCCGCCGGCGAACC